>CAXBMV010000404.1:0-3859 GCA_963976575.1 uncultured Gammaproteobacteria bacterium
TTTGACCTCGTCATATTTGACTGTGACGGTGTACTGGTGGATAGCGAACGCGTCGCCAACGAAGTGTTCGCCGACATTTTGCGCGAAGAATGTGGCCTCGATTACACGCTGGAACAAATGTTTGATACCTTTGTCGGTCATTCTCGGTTGCAGTGCCTGGAGATTGTCGAGGGACTGATCGGGCAGGCACCTTCGCCGCGCCTTGCGCAACGCTACCAGGACGATATCAACGCTGCCTTGTTGAAGACGGTCGAAGCGGTACCCGGTATCAAGGAGGTACTCGCCGATCTCGATATTCCCTGCTGCGTTGCCTCTGGCGGTTCCCACGAAAAAATGAAACTCACCCTCGGCAAGACCAGTCTCGCGCAATATTTCAATGGCAATATTTTCAGCACCAGCGATGTCGCGCGCAGCAAGCCGCACCCTGATATTTACCTGCACGCAGCGAAATCCATGGGCGTCGTCGATACGGCGCGTTGCCTGGTAGTCGAAGACAGCCCTCTCGGCGTCAGCGGCGGCGTTGCCGCGGGTATGACCGTGTTCGGTTTCGCCGAAATGATGCCGGCTACTAAATTGCTCGCCAGGGGCGCGTATCTGACCTTCGACAGCATGGCCGACCTGCCTGATTTGATCGCCAGTCACCGGGAGTCGATGAGAATTACCTCCGCCGGTTAGCCGACGCGAAGCGTTATCCCGGAATCTGCGCAGCAGATATCCGGGATCTCCACATGGTTCACGCTGCCAGGTACCCTCGCCCGATTTCAGCCAATTCCTCGGGAGATCCCGGACAGGCGCTACGCGCCTTCCGGGATGACGTTCTACTCATTTAAGAGTGACCAGGAATTCTACTGGTCGAAACCTAGCCTTTGTCATCCCGCGGCTCGCGCCGATGCGTCGGACCGGCGGGACCCGGTCAAAAATACCTGCGCTCGCAGAGCGCCACAACCCCATCTCAAACCTTAGCTACCATTAGCTACCACCACATCCCCCAAAAATTTCCCGTCATCCCGGAAACGCCGCAGGCGTTATCCGGGATCTCCAAAAGGTCCGCGCAGCCTGTTAACAAGAAAACCGGGGACAGACCAGGTTTTTTGGGGGCTCTGGTAGTGAAATCCGATAGTTTGAAAACCGGGGACAGACCACGTTTTTTGGGGGCTCTGGTAGTGGAATCCGATAGTTTGGCAAAAAACGTGGTCTGTCCCCTGTCCCTGTTACGGAAACCCCGAATCCCAACCCTGACCATTCCATTGGATAAATCCAACTAATACGCTAGAATGCGTGCCCTTTTTCATTAATATACGGCAATGGATTTCAACAAGCGTTTTGATGTCATCGTAGTTGGCGGCGGGCATGCGGGTACCGAGGCTGCGCTTGCGGCTGCGCGTATGGGTGTCGCTACGCTGCTGCTGACGCATAGCATCGATACGCTGGGGCAAATGTCCTGTAATCCGGCCATCGGCGGTATAGGCAAGGGCCACCTGGTGCGCGAAATCGACGCGCTCGGCGGCGAAATGGCGCTGGCAGCCGACAAGGCAGGTATTCAATTTCGCATACTCAACCGGCGCAAGGGCCCGGCGGTACGCGCCACGCGCGCTCAGGCCGACCGCCAGTTATACCGTATGGCGATCCGTGAAAAGCTGGAAAATCAGCCCAACCTGTCGATTTTTCAACAACCCGTAGTCGATCTGATCGAAGCCAATGATGTGATCCAGGGCGTGGTCACGCAAATGGGCTTGCGCTTTCTCGCACCAACCGTCGTGCTTACAGTGGGGACTTTCCTCAATGGCAAGATCCACATCGGTGATTCCAATTACGCCGGTGGACGCGCCGGAGATCCGCCTGCCACCGCGCTGGCGCAGCGCCTGCGCGAGCGTCCGTTTCGCATAGACCGCCTGAAAACCGGTACGCCGCCGCGCATCGACCGCAACAGCATCGATTACTCGAAGCTGGAAGAGCAACCCGGCGACGCCCCGTTGCCGTTGTTTTCCACCATGGGTACGCAGGACATGCACCCGCAGCAGGTCTGTTGCCACATTACTCATACCAATGAGGCTACCCACGATATCATCCGTGCCAGCCTGCATCGGTCGCCACTGTTCAGCGGTGAAATCGAGGGCGTGGGTCCGCGCTACTGCCCGTCGATTGAAGACAAGGTAGTACGTTTCGCAGACAAGACTTCGCACCAGGTGTTTGTCGAGCCCGAAGGGCTCAAGCTGGGTGAGGTATACCCCAATGGTATTTCCACCAGCCTGCCTTTTGATGTGCAGCAGCAATTCGTCAATAGCATGCTGGGATTTGAGCGGGCGCAGATTACCCGCCCTGGTTACGCAATCGAATACGATTACTTCGATCCACGCGACCTGCGTCCAACGCTGGAGACACATTATATAAAGGGGCTGTATTTCGCCGGCCAGATCAACGGCACCACAGGTTACGAAGAGGCTGCCGCCCAGGGCCTGATTGCGGGCGCCAACGCTGCCGCCACAATCCAGGGCAAGCCGGCTTTGGAGCTGGCGCGTTCTCAGGCCTATATGGGCGTACTGGTCGATGACCTGATCACGCTTGGTACGAAAGAACCTTACCGCATGTTTACCTCGCGCGCCGAATATCGACTGATGTTGCGCGAAGACAATGCCGACCTGCGTTTGACCGAGCTGGGACGAACCCTGGGTCTGGTCGAAGACGCGCGCTGGCAGGCCTTCGAGCAATATCGCGAACAACTGGAACGCCTCAATCAATCTTTACGCGATCAGTGGCTGCAACCGGGAACGGGTGAAGCCGAGACGCTGGCAGGGCTAATGGCCAACCCGGTGACGCGCGAATACCGTTACAGCGAAATACTGAAACGCCCTGAAATCACCATCGATGCGCTGATGCCGTTTGTCGATAATGCCGATGATTACCCGGCTGCGGTACGCGCTCAGGCCGAGGTTGAAGCCAAGTACGCCGGCTATCTCAACCGCCAGCAACAGGAAATCGACAAGGCCAGCCAGAATGAGCAGACACGCCTGCCCGAGGAAATGGATTTCTCTGAGGTGCGCGGTCTGTCCAATGAGGTATGCCAGAAGTTGCTTCAGCATCGCCCGTCTACGCTGGGCCAGGCGAGCCGTATCTCCGGGGTGACCCCGGCGGCAATATCGCTGTTGCTGGTTCATTTGAAGCGACGCCAGTACCAGGTGCAAAAATCAGCTTGAACCTCCCCGGCAGTCTCCGGGATGGTGTAGAGGCACTTGGTCTAAATTTGCAACAGTCACAATACGACCAGCTGCTGGAGTTTCTGTACCTGCTGGAAAAATGGAACAAGGCCTACAACCTGACTGCAATTCGTGGCCTCGAAGCCATGCTCAGCTATCACCTGCTAGACAGTCTTTCCATTTGCAGTGCAGTGCAGGGCAGCCGCAAAAATCTGGATGTCGGTAGTGGTGCGGGATTGCCGGGCATTCCACTGGCCATAGCCATGCCGGATACATTGTGGATACTGCTGGACAGCAACGGCAAGAAGACCCGTTTTATGCAGCAAGCCTTCGCCCATTGCGGAATCAGGAACGCACAAGTTGTGCAGTCAAGGGTTCAGGATTATCATGCGCCCGACTCGCTGGACTTTATCGTCAGCCGGGCCTACGCGTCACTGGCCGATTTCTGCCGTAGCGTTGATCATTTGCTGGAACCGAACACGCGCCTGGTAACCATGAAAACCGGGCTTGAGAAAGCGGAAATACAAGGACTGGACACAACCCGGTTTGAACTGGAGGAGACCCCATTGGTAGTACCGGGTATTCGCGAAAAGCGAAGCCTGGTCACCCTGCGGCAAATATGACCAAGACGATAACCATAGCGAATCAAAAAGGCGGTGTCGGCA
>CAXBMV010000405.1:0-3847 GCA_963976575.1 uncultured Gammaproteobacteria bacterium
TATCCTTTCAACGACGTATCCGTGGTACACAACGGCCAGCTCACTAACTACTGGACCAGCCGTCGTGATCTGGAACGCCGTGGCCATCGCTTCGTTTCCAACTGTGACTCCGAACTGATCGCGGTGTACATCGCCGATCGCATCGACAACGGCGACGAACTCGAAGGCGCGATGACTCGCTCCATCGACGAGCTCGACGGCGTATTCACTTACCTGGTCGCCACCAGCAACCAGCTGGGCATGGCCAAGGACGTGATGGGTGCCAAGCCAATGGTGTTGTACGAGAGTGATGAATTTGTCGGCCTGGCTTCGGAAGAAGTGGCCATTCGTAGTATTTTCCCGCGTGAAATAGACACATGGGATCCTTATCAAGGGGAGGTAAAGGTATGGGCAGCGTAAATACATCCCATGACATGGGGCTGCACGACGAGCAGCTAGCAGGTCGTACGCAGCAGCGTTTTTTCTCGGCTTCCGAGGAAGAGAATTTCACCTATCCCTGGTCTTACGAGGTCGACTTCGACAAGTCTGCCGAGTTCGATGCCGCGGACATGGAAATTTCCGACATTAATTTGAAGATTCGTAATCTGATGAAATCGGGTGTCGGCACGATTACCGTGCAAAACCCCCGTGCCAAGCATTCGCTCGGCGTCGGTATCCTCAATCGCCTCAAGTTGAACTTCGAAGGCAGTCTTGGTTATTTCGGTTGCGGTCTCACCGACGGCGCCAATATTCATATCAGTGGCCGCGTCGGCTGGTCCTGCGCAGAAAATATGATGGCTGGCACAGTGGTCATTGAAAAGAATGCGGGTTCGCTGTTCGGTGCCGCGATTCGTGGCGGCGACCTGGTTTGCAAGGGCCAGGCCGGTGCGCGCGTCGGTATCGATCAGAAGGGCGGCACCATTATTGTTGGTGGCAGCGTCGGTGCTTTCACCGGGTTCATGATGCAGCGCGGTCGCATGATTATCCTCGGTGATGCCGGCGATAACCTCGGCGACTCGATGTACGACGGCACTATCTACGTGGGTGGCAAGATTGCCAGCCTCGGCGTCGATTGCGTCGAAACCGAATTGACCGATCTGGACAAGCGCTACCTCAAGGGCAAGCTCGAACTCTATGGTATGTCGGCGCCTAACGGCATCGAAAACATGATCAAGCTGACTTCCGGCAAGCAATTGTGGAACTACGATAACCTCGAACCGAGTGAAAAGAAGCTGGTGCTTTAAGCCCGTTTTCATTCCTGGAGAATTAACATGTCTGATAAAAAAATAGATCCATATCGCCTCGGAAATAGTTTCATCTTCCCGCCCGAGGTGATGAACGATATTCACATCAAGGCGGAACTCGGTCGCTATCGTATGCGTGGCTTCTCGCTGTTCAAAAAAATCCCCACCTGGGACGACCTGACCTTCATGCCGGGTACGCTGACGCGTTTCGTCATCGAGGGATACCGTGAAAAATGCCTGACCAAAACCATCATAGGCCCAAATGCGAAGAAGCCTCTGGAACTCGATATCCCGGTATACATCACCGGCATGTCCTTCGGTGCACTGAGTTATGAGGCCAAGACTGCACTGGCGCGTGGCGCCACCATGGCTGGCACAGCAACCTGTTCCGGTGAAGGCGGCATGATTCCGGACGAGCGTCGCTATTCGTCGAAATGGTTTTACCAGTGCATACAGTCGCGCTACGGCTTTAACCCGAACCACCTGCGTCTCGCCGACGCGGTCGAATTTTTCATCGGCCAGGGTTGTAAGGTTGGTCTCGGCGGTCACTTGATGGGACAGAAGGTTACCGATCAGGTCGCTGAAATGCGCTCGCTGCCAGCCGGCATCGATCAGCGTTCACCGGCACGTCATCCCGACTGGATGGGTCCGGACGATCTCGCGCTGAAGATTCAGGAAGTGCGTGAAGCCACCGACGGGCAGATTCCGATTCAGCTGAAACTGGGTGCGGCTCGTGTCTACGACGACGTGCGCATGGCGGCCAAGACTGGACCCGATTCGATTTACATCGACGGCATGGAAGGCGGCACCGGTGCCGGCCCTCACCTGGCCACCGAAGATACCGGTGTTCCCGGTATCGCTGCGATTCGCCAGGCGCGTCAGGCGCTAGACGATGTCGGTATGTCAGGCGAAATCACCCTGATTTACGCTGGTGGTATTCGTAACGGTGCAGACGTGGCCAAGGCGATTGCTCTGGGTGCGGACGCGGTTGCGATCGGTCACTCGGCATTGATTGCGCTGAACTGCAACAAGGCCATTCCGGAAGCCGACTTCCCCAATGAAATGGGTGTCGACGCCGGTTACTGCTATCACTGTCATACCGGTCGATGCCCGGTTGGAATTGCCACCCAGGATCCGATTCTGCGCAAGCGTCTCGACCCGGATGCGGCGGCGGAGCGGGTGTACAACTTCCTGCATACGCTGACCATAGAGGCGCAGCTGTTCGCACGCGCCTGCGGCAAGACCAATATCCATTCGCTGGAGCCGGAAGACCTGGCTGCATTGACACTGGAAGCCTCGGCCTGTGCGCAGGTACCTATGGCTGGTTCTCAACATACCGTCGGTCGCCCCGACATGACCCGTTTCTAAGGAGATTGTAATGGCTGATAAAGATATTAATCATTTCCTCGAAGGCGATGGTGTCGATACCGAACGCGAAAAAGTCATCGGTCAACACATCGGTTATCGCTACGACGTCAACCTGGTTCCAGACATGGAACGCTGCACCCCGTTTCTGCGCAAGTACATGGCAGTGATGGGCTGGGATGATTTGAACTGGCTGGAAGATGTGCACATGGGTTACGAGGAAGGCAACCCGGCTGTATTCGATCGCAATATCAACGGCTGGGTAACCATTCCGGGGAATATCGAGTTGCCGGATAATCAGCAGGACCGCGACATGATTGCGCGCGAACTGCTGGTGAAGTTTCAAATGGCGAAAACCCACCCGATGGTGGATTTGCGCAAGGCCTACGAAAAGTTCAATTGATTTCGATGGTTAGAAATTGAAACAACAAAGGGACTGCAGAATTTTTTCTCAGTCCCTTTTTGTTTCTGAAGCAGCAGGTATCAAGGGAGTACCAAAAAAGTACCAATAAACAAGAGGATAGCCAATTTTGGTTTGATTGGTTATGATTCGACCAGATGTCGCCAGGGGGGCGGTGTTTGATCTTTCTGAAGTAATGCAAAATATATAACTATGAGGGGTGAACAAGATGGATAACGAACTAACAGCGCTCGGTATTATATTTACCGAGTTTTATTATTGGGTAACCGTCGTGTTTATGTTTTTGATACACGTCGGATTCTGTATGTATGAGGTGGGGGCCTCGCGCTACAAAAACCATACGCACACCTTGATGAAGAACACCATGCTTATTCCGCTGGTCACGGTGACTTTCTTTTTCTTCGGCTGGTGGATTTACTTCGCCTTTGTGAACGGGCCGTGGATCATCGGTCCTCTGGTGGATGCGCCATTTGCTACGCCCTGGAGTGAGTTGATGGGTACGCACATGGGTAACGCGGCAATACAGGACACTCTGACTGTGGACGATACCGCTTTCTGGGCGCGTATTAACGGTGTCTTCTGGGCTGCCTTCCTGTTGTTTTCGTGGACGGCTGCTTCCATCGTTTCCGGTGCTGTCATCGAACGTATCCGCCCCAGTGCTTTCTGGATACTGGCGGTTGTTATCGGTTCCTTTACCTGGATTATCGATGCATCTTGGGGTTGGTCATGGAATGGCTGGATGGTACAAAAACTGGGTTATCACGACGCCTACGCATCCGGTGTAATCCATGCGATAGCCGGTGGTTTCGCGCTGGGTGTTTTACTGATTCTGGGCCCA
>CAXBMV010000406.1:0-3844 GCA_963976575.1 uncultured Gammaproteobacteria bacterium
GTATTTACGAGGTTGGAATTGGAGGCGACATGCAGCGCCTTTAACTGTGCGGTCAAATCATCGCCGAGCCGCGGTGCCACCTGTTGCAGGATCAGCCGCAGCATCAACAGGCTGGAATCGTTCAGACGCACCGTGCCCGGGCCGAGTCCACGGCTCTGCCATTTGAACCAGGTAATCTTCGACATCGGGTGATGACAACTGTGACAGTCGAACAGGCTGAGTTCGGGGAAGAGTCCCGAGGATTGCAGGCGTTCGCTGTCGATCAGATCCAAAGCCGCTTCGGCGGCCAGCGCCTGCCCCAGCGCCCACATCTTGACGTGGCTGTATACCGGTTTGCGCAGTCCGTAGTCTTCATCGTAAATCACGTGCGGGTTGAGCAGTTCGCTGAAGGTATCCATTTCGAAACTCATGCGCGGGTGCCCGGCGGCCATGATTTCGTGGCTGACGAACTGCTGCTTGTTGCCGTAGTGGCAGGACAGGCAAAGGCGCGTGCGTTCGATCATGTTGTCGGTGGGGTAAAGGCCGTTGACGATATTCTTTTCGCGCGTGGCGTCTTTCGCGGTATGCGTGGACAGGTATTTTTCGGCACCGCCGTGGCAGGTTTCACAACCTATGCCGTCATCCATGGAAAATTTGGCGCCGCGATGCTGTTGCGGAATATTGCTGGCGTGACAGGCCAGGCAGCGGCTTTCCTGTTGCGGGGTTTTCATGCCCAGCTTGCGTGTGATTTCCAGGTATTCCTTGCGCATCATGTCTTTGAAGGTTTGCGCATGCGGGTCCTTGCGCGCCCAGGTGGTGTACTCGGTATGCGAGATATTGGAATTGATATGCGGAATCACCGCACCGTGGCAGAGGCTGTTGGCGCAGCTGGCCACGCCCATGTGGGTAAGACCGTCGTAAACGGGAAGCTCGGGTTTCGCTACGGTTGACGCGCTGGCAAGCAGCAGGCAGCCGGCGAGCAGCAATCTAATGAAGGGAAGGCTTGTTTTCGGCGTCATGGGTTTTTCTGCATTGGCTGGAGTTTACCGGCTAACCGCATCATCGACAAACCAGGGTCTGGCATTCTTGTCGAGGTAAAGTTTGCGCATTTCCTCGAGGTTGAAGGGGCGCGAGCCGAGACGACCGAATACGGCGATCTGGTTGCCAGTTTCGTCGACCGCGCGATCGCGTTCCAGCCCCCGGGATAAGGCCAGCGCCGCTGATTCGGTGGCGTAGCTGGCGATCAACTGGGGCACAGGCCGCGGACTGAAGCCGTAAAATTTCGGTTGGCTATCCGGAGAAGTCAGCTGCAACACCTTGAGCCCGTTGACGCCGTCGGCGACATAGGCAAACAGGCTGGCATTGGTGCTGCCGATGATGATGTCGCGGGCATCGTTAAGCTTGCCGTTTGCGTCGAACAATTCGACCAGCTTCGGTCGCTCGGCCTTTTCTATATCGATGATGGCGATACCCTGCTCGCCGGCGGCGACATAGGCGTAGGTACGCGCCAGGTAAACGCGGTTGGCATTGTTCAGCCTGATCAGGCTATTGTCGATAATAACGGGTTCCAGCGCATTGCTGACGTCGACCACGCGCATGCCCTCGGCATCGACCACGAACAGGTAGCGGAACTGCAGTGCGCTGGCGCGTGCATTGGCAATCGGTATCAGCGAAACCAGGCGCGGATTGAGCGGCTCATCGAGGTCGACCACGACGATGCCGGCTTCGGCGGCGATATAGGCATATGTGCCGCCAAGGCTGATATGGCGGGCGCCTTTTAACAGTCCGTCGCCATCCCAGGTGATGGCGCGTTTGAGAAAATTGTTGCGCGGCTCGCCATCCGCCAGCGTATTCACGTCGACCAGAATCAGACCTTCCTCGGCATCAGTAATCAGCGCGTAGCTGTATAACGGATGCATCGCCTGTTCCTGGTTGTCGATGCGCATCAAATCACCCTGATTGCGTAGCGGGTTGATCGGCTGGTTGGTCGGCAGGACTACGCAGCTGGCATTTTTCGAGGCGATATGGGTGTCCTGGCCGAGCGGGCTGAACGGCGAAGTGATGATGCGCTGCGACACCCCCTTGTTGGCGATATTGGCAACATCGTACACCTGCATGCCTTTCCTGCCCTCGGCAACGTAAAGATATTCGCCGCGCAATTGCAGGCAACGCGCCGGGCCGGAGTCGTGGCTGTAGGCCTGTTGCAGGCGTTGTCCGTTTTGCTGGTGTTCAAGAAACCAGTCCGGGTAGGCGTATTGCTGCAGATAGCTGCCGATGACCGCCTGCGGCTCATCCCACTCGGTAACGCGCACCGCGCTGATGTCCTGCTCGCCGCCTACCCAGGCGTTGAGGCCGACGAAATTGACGAAGTTGGTACCCAGTAACAGCAATTGCGACATGATCGCATTGTTGTCGTTTTCCTTCGACAGGTGACAGTCGCTACAGGTTTTGGTTTCGGTCTTGCGTGCGGTATGCGGGAAATGCGGTGCAAATGCCTGCGAACTGAAACCGGCAGCCGAGACGGGTGGTTGTTGTATATAAATGCGTTCGCGGTTGGCATTGGTGGATGACAAAACCAGCGCCGAGGATGAGCGTACCGGCGCGATACGTCCGCCCTTGATCGGGCCGCGCTTGCCCAGCTGGAACATCTGGTCGCGCGCCACCTGCGGGTTGTAGCTGGCGTAGTTGCGGCTGATGCCACCCTCGTTGTGCAGGCGCTCGGTTTTGCGGTTGGCTTCTATGGGCAGATGGCAGCCGGCACAACTGGTGGTCCAGGAAGTGTGGCAGCTATAGCATTGCATGGCGTCGTCTTCGTGCGCCCTATCTCCCATCGGAACCTGGGTGCCCCAGTCGAAACTGTCGGTATTTTTGCCCATTAGCTTGGCACGCGCCGCCTTGGCATTGTAGCTTTTGTGCGCCGGGTCAACCGAGTCCTTCACCAGACTCATTTGCCATTCCATGCCGGGGTTTAGCATGGAGCGCTGCATCAGCTTGCCGCCGACCCATTCGAAACGGCGTTTGCCGTCGGGGTTACGCAACAGGCTGAGATCGGTGCCCTCGGGTGGTGCTGCCGGGCCGGTGGTGCGCAGGTTGGGGTATTTATCCGCGCTTCCGTGGCAATCCTTGCAGGTGATTTCTACCGCGGCGGCGACTTCGCCATGGATATTGCCGCTGCCGTGGTTGTCCTGTGCGAAATGGCAGTCGACGCAATGCATACCCTTGTCGAGGTGTACCGAAGACAGATGCACCGCCTTGTCGAATTTTTTCGGGTCGCTGTCGGACACTTTCGTTCCCCCGGCATCGAGCAGGTTGCCCTTGCGGTCGCGCTTGAACACGGCGCGAAAATTCCAGCCATGGCCGTGGTAGTCGGCGAACTGGGTATCTTTCAGTTGCGGATTCAACTTGCTGACATCGCGCAGGAAATCAGGGTCTATCCATTTACCGCGTGCGGCGGCGGCCTCGGGATTCTTCCCCGCCGCTTCGTGTAGTTCCTGTGCGTTGGGGTATTTCTGCTGCTTCGGCCACATGAAAGGTGCGTCCGACTCGTAATCCCACATGGTGTAACCGAGGTAAGTATTGACGAACATATTAGGCTGGTGCATATGGCAACTCATGCACTGGCTGGTTGGAATCGCGCGCGAAAAGCTGTGCTTGATCGGGTGACCCCGTTCCAGTTTCGAAATCGTCGGATCGATGGTTTGCGTCTGGCCGCTATTGCCGGATGAGGCGTAGGGGCCGGAGTGGCGCGGGTCGCGGTCGTTGGCATAAACCGTGTGGCAGCCGGCACAGCCGGAGTGGCGATAGTCCCCCGGATTATTATTGGTCCCCATGAACCACATATGCGGGTCGTTCAGCCTTGTCTTGG
>CAXBMV010000407.1:0-3835 GCA_963976575.1 uncultured Gammaproteobacteria bacterium
AATTAACTCGAGGGTGCTGGCCTGCGACTGGGCACCCTGTGCCATCGCATCGCTAATAAAAAAACTCATATCTGTTTAACCTTTGGTTCGAACTGTTTAGTTGAGGGGCAGCTGCCCCGAAGCGGCGCGTATTATGGCACTAGGCCGCGCTTGCTACAACTCATAAAGCAGCTGTCAGTCATCCGACTGGTAGCGCAGGTAAAAGTTCTTGCAGAAGCTGTCGTACTCACCCGCCACAATGGCCTCGCGAATCCAGCGCATCAATTCCTGGAAGTAATACAGGTTATGCATGGTATTCAGCCTCGAACCTAGAATTTCTCCGCATTTATCGAGGTGACGCAGATAAGAGCGCGAATAGTTACGACAGGTATAACAGCCACAGTTTTCGTCCAGCGGCCGTATGTCATCGGCATATCGGCTATTGCGGATGCGAATGATACCGTCGTGGGTATAGAGGTAGCCGGTACGCGCGTTGCGCGTCGGAATCACGCAGTCGAACATATCTATGCCCCGACGCACACCCTCGACCAAGTCCTCCGGCTTGCCCACGCCCATCAGGTAGCGCGGCCTGTCGCCGGGCAGGGCCGGCAACAAGGTATCCAGCGTGGCGTTGCGCTGCTCGGCCGGTTCGCCCACCGAAAGGCCGCCAATGGCGTAGCCATCGAAACCGATGTCGATCAGCCCGGCCGCCGATTCCAGTCGCAGCGCATCATGAGTGCCCCCCTGGACTATGCCGAACAGTGCGTTGGGATTGCCTTCGAAAGCCTGTTTGCTGCGCCCGGCCCAGCGCAGTGACAATTCCATCGACTCGCGTGCAACCTCCTCTGTGGCGGGATAAGCGGTGCATTCGTCAAAGCACATGACGATATCGGAACCGAGGTCACGCTGCACCTGCATCGAGACTTCCGGGCTGAGAAAAACTTTCGAGCCGTCCACCGGCGAGGCAAAATGCACACCCTCCTCGCTGATTTTGCGCATCTTCGCCAGGCTGAACACCTGGAAGCCGCCGGAGTCGGTCAGTATCGGTCCCTGCCAGTGGGTAAAATCGTGCAGGTCGCCGTGTTTTTTGATGATTTCGGTGCCCGGGCGCAACATCAGATGGAAAGTATTACCCAGAATGATTTGCGCACCGAGATCCTGCAATTCTTCCGCGGTCATCGCCTTCACCGTGCCGTAGGTGCCTACCGGCATGAAGGCAGGGGTCTCCACCGGGCCGCGCGCAAAATCGAGACGTCCGCGACGCGCCAGGCCATCGTTTGTGTGCAGGGTAAATTCCATTAGTCGCGATCCCCGATTCTATTCTTTATATACATGGCGTCACCATAACTGAAAAACCGATAGCCCTGCTCGATCGCATGCGCATAGGCACGGCGGATCAAATCGCTGCCGGCGAATGCGCTGACCAGCATCAACAGCGTCGATTTGGGCAAATGGAAATTGGTAATCATCGCATCGACCACGCGAAATTCGTATCCCGGTTTGATAAACAACCGCGACTCTCCGCTAAAGGGCAGCAGTTCGCCGGTACTCGCGGCGGTTTCGAGGCTGCGTACCACGGTGGTACCCACCGCGACCACTCGACCGCCGCCTGCTCGCGTCCGCGCGATTGCCTCGCATAACGACTGCGGAACCTCTACCCGCTCGGCGTGCATCACGTGGGCTTCGATATTGTCGTCGCGTACCGGCTGAAAAGTGCCGGCAGCAACATGCAAGGTCAGGTAGGCGCAATCGACACCGCGCTGGCGCAGGCGTTCGATTAATGGTTGATCGAAATGCAGCCCCGCGGTAGGCGCAGCCACCGCACCCGGTGACTCGGCGAACACGGTCTGGTAGCGCTCGCGGTCGGCATTGTTGTCCTCGCGGCGGATGTAGGGTGGCAAGGGTATGTGGCCGCATTGCTCGAGCAAGGCCAGCCAGGGCCTGCCGCTGGACTGCTGCAGCAGGAACAGGTCGTCCTGTCGTTCGCGCATGCAGCAATGGATATGATTTTCCAGGATCAATGTCGACCCCGGCTTCGGCGCCTTGCTGGCGCGTATATGTGCCAGCAACAGTTCATCGTCGATTACCCGCTCGACCATGACCTCGATCTTGCCACCGCTTTGCTTTACACCGAACAGGCGCGCCGGAATCACCCGGGTATTGTTGAACACCAGTAGATCACCGGGGTCGAGCAAGCCTTCCAGATCGCCAAAAATGCCATCCTGAAAGCTATGATCGAGACTGTCCAGCCGCAGCAAACGCGAGGCACCTCGCTCGGCCAACGGCGCCTGCGCAATCAAGTCTTGCGGTAACTGGTAGTCGAAATCGCTGAGTTGCATCGCGGCGCGGTCCGGAAAACGGCGTATCATACCGATTCATGGCCTCAGCATCCACAAACCCGAAGCGGGGAAATTAGCTATTGTGCCAGAAGATTACTATGAATTAGAATGCGCCCCTCTTGCCGGGGTGGCGGAACTGGTAGACGCGGCGGATTCAAAATGTGCCGTGTCAACGCCAAGATGCCATTCCAGTCAGGTTTGAGAGGTTTTCAGCCTTGCGTGGCGCTGCGTGATTTTATTGGTATTTTTGCCACTGTGATGGAACTGGTAGACATGAGGGATTCAAAATTCCTTGCCTTCGGGCGTGGCGGTTCGACTCCGCCCAGTGGTACCAAATATGTAGCTATGGGAATTGTCCTTTAGCTACATTCTTAAGCATTTTTTCGACAGTAGTTCTTTGCCGCGATACCTTAATCCATACGCCATTTCCTATTGGATATTTACAAAGTTGTCTTTCATACCCTGGCAACAGAGATCCGGGGCCGCTGTCGCGACCCCGAACCCTTTACCCTTTAAGCCGCTTTATCCGACTTTACCTTGTGCTCGATGCTGCTCGCCGCCTGGGAGATAGCAACCGTACGAGGTTTCATTGCCTCGGGGATTTCCTTCACCAGGTTGATGGTCAACAGGCCGTTTTTCAATTCGGCGCCGTCGACTTCGATATAGTCAGCCAGGTTGAACTTGCGCTCGAAGGTACGGTTGGCAATGCCACGATAGAGGTATGATTTCTCTTCACCTTCACTCGCTTTTTGACCGCGTACGCGCAGTTCGCCTTTCTCCACCTGGATGTCGAGTTCGGACTCTTCGAATCCGGCAACGGCCAGTGTAATCGCGTAACGATTCTCACCTGTGGTTTCGATATCGTAGGGCGGATAACCCAACGATGCTTTGTCAGAGCGCAGCGCGTTGTCCAGTAGTGAACCCATGCGGTCGAAACCGATGCTGCTGCGGTATAAGGGGGATAAGTCGATGGTAGTCATAATAAATTCTCCTAAAGAAGCAATTAATAAAAACGAAGTCATTCTGCTAGAGACCTGAACTTCGTTGTTAGTTAAGTGGGAATTGCCAGGAGAATTTCAAGCGAAAAATAAAAATATTTCCGCGGTACTGGGGGTTTTTAGCGCTGTTCGAGCCAGAGCAATAACTTGTCAAAAGGCAAGGGACGACTGATGAAATAGCCCTGTGCCTGGTGGCAGCCCAGTTCTTTTACCAGCGCCCAGTCGCCCTCGTCTTCGACGCCTTCGGCAACCACGCTCATGTTCAGTTTTCTGGCCAGCAACACGCTGGATTCGAGTATCGCCCGCGCCGAGGTTTCGGACGCAGCACCGTGCACGAAAGCTCTATCGATCTTGAACTCTGAAAAGGGTATGCGCTGTAATTGTTCCATCGACGAATAGCCGGTACCGAAATCGTCAATAGACAGATTAAAGCGTTTCAGCGAGAGGCGACTGAGTATGTCCAGCGCCACCGATAAATGCTCCATCAAACGGCTTTCGGTAATCTCGAAGGTGATGTCT
>CAXBMV010000408.1:0-3832 GCA_963976575.1 uncultured Gammaproteobacteria bacterium
GTGGCGTCAGCATCTGGGTAAATTTGGCGGCATCGGGCCCGGTGATTTCTACCTGTCGTTCAACCGCGACATCACAGAGGATTGCATCTTTGACCAGGTTCCAGAAATTCTGCTCGGGGTCACCAAAGTCGCGCGGAATGTACATGTGGTTGTAAACCGAGAACGCCTGCGCGCCCCAGCGAACTGTTGCGTCAAAATAGGGAGACTTACGGATCTGGGTGCCGAAGCCGAAATCGGTAGATTGCGCCATGTTTAATACCTCGTTTGCAGGGGTTCCGGTTAGCCGTGAACGCGAAAAAAGTGCGCAAATTCTAAGGCTAATGTCGTTCGGTATTGGGCTGAAATTGTGCCCGGGAAAGACCAAACAGTCTGTTGTTCCTGGTTCAACAGACCAGCCGGTTGGTTAACGCTTTTTCGGAGTTACCGTTATCAGCCTTGTCAGATCGGGCGGCTCGGATTTAATCTCGCGGGTCACGATATAAGTCATATATCGATCGATGCCCAGATCAGCCGCTAACAGCGATTCCATCAGTGATTGAAATGCTGCCAGATTGGCGCTGTAAATTTTCAGCACGTAATCCATGCCGCCGCCGGTAGCGATGCATTCGGCAACTTCAGTCATGTTGCCTATGTGCGCTTCAAAACGGTCAAAATCCGGCTTACGGTGATGGGTCAGTGAAATGGTCACGATAACCTGAATCAGGTCATCGATTTTCCCAAGTGCGATATCAGCGCGGTAAGCGCGAATCAAGCCAGCCGCCTTCAGCTTGGTCAGTCGGGCCCAGCAGGGCGTCGGTGATAAACTAACGAGTTCCGCGAGTTTGGATTTGCTCAACTGGCCGTGACTTTGAACGGCGCTCAGGATTCGAATATCGATTGCATCAAGGTTGATATTTTTCATTCAAACGGGATCTATTGGAGGTTTCACAACAGTATGAACAACGACGACGAGAATGAAGGCAATGACACCTTCAAGTCAATTTTTTATTGGATTCCGCATCCGTTCGACGAGTACATCTTTTCGCCAGCTACGATTACCTCGTTCCCGGCGGTATTGCAATACCTCCAATTAACAGGCGTCTATCGCTTTTCCTTTGAGAAAAGCGGTGATAGCATCGCGACTTGAATAAAAGCCGTGTTCAAAAGCACTGCAGAAGACAGAACGTTGCTAGATATCCCTGTTTACTCAGACTATCTACATAGTTTGGTTCGCTTTCTGGTTGATTGGTTTGTTTCGAGCTTTTTGTTATTTAACAGAAACACAACTGTGTAATTACCCAGGGGCACTTGAGCATGACGAATCAAACTTCGATAAATACCAATGATTTAATCTCTCCGCTTTCCGGGCTTAGGCGCCTGATTGAAACCAACCAGATTGAAGCAGCCGGCGACGACTTTCTGAACGATAAGTCTGCCGTCTGGTCTCCGCATAACAAGATCATAAACGTAACGCCCGGCCCGGCCTTCGGATCAGAACTGATTACCCAATTTTCTTCTACCCAGACAAGAGGCATGCGCGGACCGGGCGCAGCCGAATTTTTTACCGCGGTTCGCCGGGAATACGGCAAATTAGTTGATATGCCGGAAGGTGGAATGCCGCTTTTCTTCAACGGCTCGGGGACATCCGCCACCGAAGCCGCTGCCGGATCATTGCGCACCCCGGAGGAAGTGAATTCCGATAAGGCTGTTATCCTGACCCTGGAAATTGGAAGCTTCAGTAACGCAATGGGTCTGTGCGTTGAAAATCTGGGTCGAGGCGTCATACGCCTTAAAGGGGAGCTGGGTGAAGATTTTCCGTTTGCCCAGTGCCGGGCAGCCCTGGAAAAAGACCTGCGCGATAACCAGGCTAGCATCAAGATGGTTATGGCTCCGCATAACGAAACGGGCTCGGGAGTTACCGCCAGCGTTCAGACATTGCGCGATTTGCTGGATGAACTGAATCATCCGGCGCTGCTTGGTATCGATGGCATTTCTTCGATCGGCAGCCTGCCGCTTTCTATGAAGGAACTGGGCATCGACATGCTGCTGGGCTGCAGTCAGAAGGGGATGATGTGTTCGCCAGGTATAGGAATGATTACTCTGAGCCCGAAGGCGCTAACCAGAATTGCTGAATGCGATCAGCAGATGCAAGCAGCCGGGCTTAAAAATGGAGAGCATTACCTGAGCCTTACCAAGATGATCGCTGCCATGGAAACTGCTGGCCTGCACATAGAAACTCCGCCCAATTACGCCCAGTTAGCCGTTGCCCTGGATACGCTTGCGATCGAGGGCATCGATCGAGTTTGCGAACGGCATGCGGATTGTTCCGCCATCTATCGAGCCGCGGTAAAGGCTGCCGGTTTTGAGCTTGTCGCAAAAGACCTCAGTATTGCTTCGAATGCGGTGACTGCGGTGCGCGCACCGGAAGGTTATGGCGAGCGAGATATCAAAGAAGTGCTAGGTATCATGTACAACAAGCACGCCGTGGAGGCGGCCGCAATTCCGGGCTACCCCGACATGGGCTGGCGGCTTTGTGCGACAGGCGGTATTCAACCCCAACATGCGTTGATGGCTACAATAGCCTTCCTTAAATCGGCTGAAGAGGCGGGGCTGCCGATTGATTGTGACAAGGGATTGGTTGCGGCGACTACGGCCTATGGTGAAGTTGTGCGCTATCATCGGCCTCTTCCGGGGCTAGATATGTACGGCAGGTAAGATATTCCCCGGGACATACGCTCTGCCTGGCATTCTCCTACAGCTCTAGCGAATTCAGGTTGGAGGTGGGCGATTTGGAAACCGGTCAGATCTGGACTTGTACCGTGCCCAGGATAACTAAGAAGTGTGTGTCCCTTTGTACCTGCCTTTGTACCCCTGATATTCCATATAATTTGAGCGCTGCGGGGCGCTTTAACTACCCATAGCAGTAAAAAAGGTTGGTCTTAACTAGAAATTTACCTTGTTTGGGTGATGCTATATGCAGTTTTGCGCTGTTACAGTAAATTTCTTGCCCTTCCCAATTTGCTCTATCGGGATTCTGATCGGTGAGTGCCTTGTGGCACAGCCAATCGCTTGGGATTCCAATTCTTCTCGGTTGAAAAGATAGATTATTTTACCGGGAACATCTAATGCTTCTAATCAATAAAACGCCCTTGTCGGCTTTCGGCCTACTGCTCGTGTTGACTGCCTGTGGCGGTGGTGGTTCCGGTAGCGTCACGGGTGAAACCGTTCCGGCGCCGATCTTCGGAACTTTTCGCGCAGCCGATGTGGTGATTGGGCAAGCAAATTTTGTAAGTGGAAATGCAAATCAGGGTGGCCCTGCCGCAGCCAATACCTTTAGTGGTCCTTACGGGAACGCGGGTATCTCCGACGGAGTGCTGTATTTGGGTGATTATGGGAATAATCGATTACTCGGTTTCAACACTATACCCACAGTCCATAATACGCCTGCAGATTTTGTATTGGGTCAGCCGGACTTTATGACAACGACAAGGGGGGCATCGGCAACCAAATTCTCCCGCGTAGAAACCCCCACCTTCGACAACGGGAAAATGTTTCTGGATAGCTATGGCAATAGCCGAATTTTGATTTGGAACAGTATCCCAACCAGCGGCGCGCCTGCTGATGTGGTGTTAGGCGCGCCAGATCTAGACACTGCCGGCAGTGAATTGTGCAATTCGACGGGCTTAAATACCCCCGAGGGACAGTGGGCAGTGGGCGGTAAACTTATTGTGACCGATAGCAGCAATAATCGTGTACTAATCTGGAATACCATCCCAAGCATGGTCAATACAGCGGCTGACATCGTACTGGGCCAGCAGGATTTTGATCATTGTGCCGAAAACGACACAAATAA
>CAXBMV010000409.1:0-3827 GCA_963976575.1 uncultured Gammaproteobacteria bacterium
ATCGACGCCACCCTTCACACCGAGCATTAAGGCTTCCGACAACGCCAGCGAATGCAGGTAGCAAAGCACCACCTGCGCAATCTTGGCAGAATAACCCGCACCCGATGGTCCGAGCAGAGTGATGTTTTCACCGATGATTTCGAGTATCGGCAGACAACGCTGAAACACCGCCGCTTCACCACCCACGAGTATGGTCAGGTTGCCAGCGCGCGCGCCCTCATCGCCACCCGATACCGGGGCATCGAGTATCGCGATTTCATCCTGCTGCGCGCGCTGCTGTATGCGCCCGCCAACTTCGAGGTTATTCGTGCTCAGGTCTATCCATACCGCATCGCTGGGTATACTGGCGAACAGGCCGTCGCCTGCGAAGGCGACCGCATCGATCTGTTTCGGCCCGGGCAGCGATGTCATCACCACATCGGCATGGTTAACCGCATCGGCGACGGATTCGGCCAGGCGCGCACCCTTCTCGACAAGACTATCGGCGCGCGTCGCGTCGATATCATAAAGCGCTAGCTCCCCTACGCCGCTGCGCTGCAGGTTTTGCGCCATGGGCTTGCCCATCACGCCCAGACCGATGAAGGCAATACGCATCGTCTTGCTCCGAAAATCGGCTAATCTACGCTGCGTTGGTGACCATGTAAATCAAATACTAATGCATGCCATGATCGGGAATTCCGATAGCTGGCAGCAGTATTAACGATTCGAATCGGTAAAAAACCCTGTGATAGGATAGCGTCAGACAACCCGGGCGAGCGCATGCAGCAAATCATCATCAGATACGCGGAGCAATCCGACTGGTCGGCGATACAGGATCTTTCCGCAGCGCTCGGTTACAGCGCCCTGTCCGACCTCGCTGCCGCTGCCAACCTCGAAGTCATACTGCAATCCGAGCAGCACCAGGTATTGCTCGCCGAGCTGGACGGGTTAGTCGTCGGTTGGCTGCACCTGCTCGTATCACAACGCATCGCTTCGCCTTTTTTCGCCGAGATCGGCGGACTCGCGGTCGACGCCTCGCAGCGACGCCAGGGCATAGGCAGACGACTGCTGGAAGCCGCAGGCCTTTGGGCCGGCAGTCAGGGGATGACGTTGCGCGTGCGCTGTAACAACGAACGCGAGGCAACACTGGCGTTTTACCGCGCCTGTGGATACTCCGATTTGAAAACCCAGTGCGTGCTGCAAGCACCCGCCTGATCAGTCCAACCGAGAACAAGCATGCCAGATCCGATACAGCAACCCCCCGAGCGCGCCGAAGGCGATGTCAATCTGTCACCCAGGCGTGAGGCCTGGTCGCAACAGCATATCGATGCCGATACCGCGGCGCTGCTCGCCGAAGATGAAAAATATTTCCTGCGCCAGTCGCTATCGACCCCCTGCCTGAATGCCTTGCAAGGCAGCGATGGTATTTTTCTCGAAGACACGCAGGGACGGCAAATCATGGACTTCCACGGCAATAGCGTGCATCAGGTCGGCCACGGTAATGCGCGCGTGATCGAGGCGATCAAGGCGCAGCTGGATCAACTGCCTTTCTGCCCGCGACGCTACACCAACCGCGTCGCCATAGACCTGGCAAAACGTCTGGTCGATCTCGCACCCGCCGGGTTGAACAAGATACTGTTTGCCCCCGGTGGTACCTCGGCGATCGGTATGGCATTGAAACTGGCGCGTTACGCCAGCGGCCGCCACAAGACTATTTCCATGTGGGACAGTTTCCACGGCGCCTCGCTGGACGCGATTTCGATCGGCGGCGAAGCACTGTTTCGCAAGGACGTCGGCCCCTTGCTACCCGGAACAGAACACATCCCGCCGCCAACGCGCGGCCAATGCCATTTCAATTGCAAGGACGAGGCCCACAGCAGCTGTCTCGCCTACCTCGAATACGTGCTCGAAATGCAGGGCGACGTGGCAGCCATTATTGCCGAGCCGATGCGCTGGACCACGGTGGATTTGCCACCGCCGGGCTACTGGAAGAGCGTGCGCGAACTCTGCGACCGCCACGGCGTTTTGCTGATTTTCGATGAAATTCCATCGGCGCTGGGACGTACCGGCAAGATGTTTGTTTGCGAACACTTTGATGTCGAGCCCGATATGCTGGTCATAGGCAAGGGCCTCGGTGGCGGCGTGTTTCCGATGGCGGCGCTGCTGGCGCGCGGCGAGCTGGATATAATCGGCGATCGTGCGCTCGGACACTATACCCACGAAAAGAGTTCGATCGGCTGCGCCGCCGCGCTGGCCACGCTCGATTGCCTGTTCGAAGACGGGCTTATAGACAATGCGATTCAACTCGGCGAGCATGCGCTACAGCGCCTCGAAACCATGCAATCGAAGTACCCGATCATCCACGAGGTGCGCGGGCTGGGTCTGCATCTCGGTATAGAATTACGCCGCGATGGCAAAGCCGCCAGCGATGAGGCCGACGAGGTGTTGTATCACTCGCTATCCAGGGGATTGAGTTACAAGGTCGGTGGCGGCTGCGTATTAACCCTGTGTCCGCCGATGACGATTAACCGGGCCCAGCTCGACGCAGCGCTGGACATAGTGGAACAAGGCATCGCCAGCCTTCAGTAATTTACCCAGGAACATAAATGTACTTACCCAAGCATTTTAAAGTCGAAGACGAAGCAGAGATTTTCGCCTTCATCGAAGCCAATTCATTCGGGCAATTGATATCGCAGCACCAGGGCCGCACGATTGCCTCGCACCTGCCCTTCCTGCTGGCCGCGGATAGATCGCGCCTGATTTGTCATGTGGCAAGACCAAACCCGCAATGGCAGGAACTGCAGGATCAGGAAGCCTTGATCATACTGCCGGGGCCGCACGATTATATTTCGCCTTCCTGGTATGAAAACCCGGGAGTGCCGACCTGGAATTACCAGGCCGTGCATGTCTACGGCCAATGCCGCGTATTCGATGAAGCCGAAGAATTACGCGAAGTGGTGAACGGACTCACCGCGAAACACGAAGCCAGCTTCGAGCAACCATGGCAACCGCAATACAAGGATGCCATGCTGAAGGCCATAGTCGGCATCGAAATCGGCATTAGCGACATCCAGTGCAAATACAAGTTGAGCCAGAATCGCGCGCTCGAAGATCGCCAGGGCGCTATCGATAAACTGGGCAAACAGGGCGCCGCGGCGTTAACCGCGGCGATGCGCAAAACCCTGCTATAACTGCCCGTCTTCTTCGAGCACCTTGCGCGCCACGCGGAAGCATTCCAGTGCCTGCGGCACGCCGCAGTAGATACCGACGACGTGAACTATGGCGCGAATCTCTTCCTTGCTGACGCCATTGGTGATGGCTCCGCGGCAGTGAATTTCCCATTCGTGCATCTTGCCGAGCGCGCCGATCATTGCCAGGTTCATCATCGAACGCGTCTTCGGTTCTATGACTTCGTCACCCCAGCCGAAGCCCCAGCACCATTCGGTCATGGCTTCCTGAAATGGCCGTGTGAAATCGTCGGCCGCGGCCAGGTTTTTCTCGACATATTCGGCGCCCAATGTCGCCTTGCGCTTGGCCAGGCCTTTCTCAAATAAATCTTGGTCCATTGTTGCTCCTGTTGGTTTATTTTGGCTCGATAGTTTACTGAAATTTTCGCTGATGTGTTTGGCTGCATTTCATTTGCCTGAAACCGAGTCTATTGGTTTCTTCGAAGAGATTTGACTGCCTGCGAATCCCGGGGGTGGCTTCGCAGGGACGCCGTGAACCCGTCCATGGGGGCTTGCGCGCAGCGTCCTTGCTGCGCGACACCCTGCAAAGCCATCACCGGATTCGCTGCCGATCGAATCGATAGATAATCCTTATTGTTTTGTCATCCCGTGGCTCGACCC
>CAXBMV010000410.1:0-3822 GCA_963976575.1 uncultured Gammaproteobacteria bacterium
GGGATCATGTCGTCGGTGTCGATATAGCAAAGATTGTCACCGGCAATTGATCGATAACTGGCGACTACCTCTTCCTTCGACTTTGGATGCAGCGACACTATCCATTGCCAGTTCATGCTCCGGCTCAAGTCCCGCACCTGGGGAAACAGGTATTTCGCCTGGGTCAGGCTGCTGGTAAAGGTAGAGCCGAGGAATATGACCGGGCGGGTATTGTTTGATGCGGTGGCGTTTTTCTCGAATAGCGGATCCAGCGCCGGCCAACCGGTTTCGATAACATTAAAAAATCCGTGGTTTTGTTGCAGTTGCAAAAAACCTGCAGTAGTACTGGGACCCTGGGTGCAATACAGGTCGAAACAATCGCGGATTTTAAAATGATCGTTTCTGCCGCGGCTGTCGAGTTTTCCGGCGTCAAAACCGTGGAATACCGAAACCTTTAGTCCCGGCAGGAAACTGGGGATGCTGTTTGCCGGTGCGATCACCACTGCGGGATTGTATTCGAATATTTGCTCGACGCTGTCGATGCGCTTTTCATCATCCTGAAAAAATGACCGAGTTACCTTGTCCCCCTCTACAAACCAGTACACCTGGTCTCCCCGGGCAAGCAGGCATTTCTGTAATGGGCGCAGGATTGCGAAGCTGTAATTTTGTGAAATGTAGAAAAGAAATTTGTTCAAGGCAACGACACCGGATTATATTCAGCGAGAGCAAGACCGGGCAGGTCGGCGCTGGCAAAGCGTGACCAGAGCGCTGCGAGACTTCGATCGTCATAGGCCGTGGCCGCGCATTTTCCCCAGATTGGCGCAGGCCAGGCAGAATCCGTCTGATAACGCACAACATGATGCAGATGCAATTGCGGTACGAGGTTGCCCAGCGCAGCAATATTCAGTTTGTCAGCGGCAAAAGATTTCACCAGGAACTCCGCTAACAGGCTGGATTCCAGTAGCAGCTGACTGCGATCAGGCTCACTCAGCTGGTAAATCTCGGTGATATCTTCACGGTCCGGAACAAGGATGAACCAGGGGTAGTTGCTATCCCTGGCCAGAAGCAGGCGGCATAAGCTGAAGCGTCCCAGCAGGTAGCAATCCTTGCTGAGCTGAGGGTGTAATTCGGCCATATCAACTTTTATCCGGGCGGACTGGAGTAGCGCCTATTGTTACCGATTTAATCGCCGGGATAAACCGCAACTTCGAGACGGGGCGGTACAAGGCTTTGCGTTGGAATTCGGAAGTTTAGATTTCAAAAGGCAGGATGAAATTCCTGTACCAGTTTATTTACCTGCGATGGCTCTTGCTGGCTGGTTTTCAATATAAATATTTTGCAGGGGTGCTGGCTTGCCAACACCGTAGCCCTGCAGGTAACTGATGCCAAGTTTGCGGCATGATTCGATAACGCTTTCATCCTCGACGTATTCGGCAATGCTTTCAATTCCCATCACCAGACCCACCTGATGTATCGCCTGCACCATCGCGTGGTCGACCGGGTCAACGACCATGTCACGCACGAAGGATCCATCGATCTTCAGGTAGTCGACGGGCAGACTCTTCAGATAACCGAAGGACGACAGTCCACTGCCAAAATCATCCAGGGCAAAGCTGCAGTCGAAGGTTTTCAACAGGTTGATCAAGGCAAGCGCCTGCGACAGATTTGCGATAGCAGTGGTTTCGGTTATTTCAAAGCAAACCTGCGAACCCGAGACATTGTATTCATCGAATATCTGGGTGACAAATTCAGGAAACAGACTGTCGCCGAGACTGGCGCCTGACAGGTTGATAGCCAGCTTGGGTTGAAACTCGGCGTGTTCCTGCATCCATTGGAATGACTTTCTAACCACCCAGCGGTCGATGCTGGGCATGATGCCGTAGCGCTCCGCGGGGGGGATAAACATGGCTGGCGGCGCCGGTGTGCCGTCGACCAGATGCATTCTCAACAATACCTCGTGGTGGTGCACTTCGAGCGTGTCGCCGTGAACTATGGGTTGAGCGTATAGTTCGAAACGATTGTTTTCGAAGGCCTCGGTTATACGATTAATCCACAGCAGTTCGCTTTCCCTGACTTCACCCTCTTCGTTCTGGTAGACATGGATTCGGTTCCTGCCACGGTCCTTCGCCTGATAACAGGCGAGATCGGCAAATCGCATCAAATCCTTGATGCTGCCTTTTTCTGAAATTTCCACCATGCCTATAGAGGCACCTACCCGGAAAGTCTTGTTCTCCCAGCCAAACCGGTATTCGTGCACCAAAGAGCGCAAGCCCTCCGCTATCTCCTTACCCTTGTTGCTATCGCAATCGAGCAGGAGTACGCCGAATTCGTCACCGCCGAGTCGTGCAAGTACATCGCTGCGTCTCAAGCGGTTTTGCAGCAATGCTGAAATCTGTTTTAACAATTCATCACCTGCCTGGTGGCCACAGGTATCGTTGACGATCTTGAATTGATCGAGGTCGAGGAATAGGAGCACGTGTTGCTGGTTGCGCATACCGGCCACGACCACGGCCTCATCAAGCTGTTGCTCGAAGGCGCGTCGATTGGTCAAGCCGGTGAGCGAGTCATGGTTGGCCTGCCAGCTCAACTCGCGTGACAGGTTCCGGGAGTAGGTGACGTCGTGGAATACCAGTATTGCGCCGATAATATTACCGTCTTTGGCGATGATCGGTGCTACCGATTCCTCGATTGCAGTTTCGGTGCCCGTGCTGCTGACCAGGATTTTATGCTGGTCATGGCGCGGTACCACTCCACGATTTAAGGCCAGGTTGACCGGGTTGGGGTCTAGCTGGCGAGTCACCTCATCGATGATCTGGAAAATTTCACCCACGGGTTTACCGATTGCCTTCTCTTCGGACCACTCGGTGAGGCTGGCCGCAACCGGGTTGATAGACTCGATCAATCCGAAACTGTCAGTAACAATGACGCCATCGCCAATCGATGCCAGGGTTACCTGGGATTTTTCTTTTTCCGAAAGCAGGTGTTCGTAGGATCGGGTTGCCTCGATTTGCATTAACTCGAATGCGCTCGCTAACTGGGTAATTTCATCCAGGTTGTCGTCCACCTTGATGATGCCCGGGGTCGATTCGTTGCTGTTTGAGCTGAGACGAAACTGTTGCACCTTGTCGAGCAAAACATAGAGGTGCCGGCTCACCAGATAGTGGAAATAGACGAGGATAAAACCCGCAAGCAAAAAAGCCATGATGCCATTCGAGACGAGAATGGCGGTTGCCTTTTCGATCAGTTTTGCATAGGTGTCTTCGAGGCTGGCACTGACTCGAAGCTGACCCAGATCAATGGTGTTATTGCGATATCGATATTCGATGGGGAATTCCACGTTGACGACATGCTTTACATTGTCGGGGCCCGCATGCAAATAAACCTCGCCATTTTTCCAAAGCTGCGCCCGCACAATATTTTCCTGTTTGATCAGGCTGACTAGCTGCGCCTCGATTTGTTCGCTATCGGCGATCCACACCGCGTTCACCAGATTGGGCAGGCTGCTGTCGCGCAATTGTCGTAGCGACGTCTCGACTTCGGTTAGCGATGTCTGGTAATCGCGCCAGGTTTGCATCACCGTGGTTGCAATGGTAGCCAACAGGCTGACCAGCACCACGCCGCCGATCAATCGACGCGATACGCGGAGGTTTCTGGTCCGCGTTAGTGGCATGAGCTGGGTTCTACTATGGTCGTAGGAGAGGGCCGCATAGGTTTATTGTTCCGCTGGCATGGTTGCCTGGAAAATTTGCTGGTATGCACCATCGGATTTCATCGATACCAGCGCCTGATTTATAAGTGGCAGCAAAGGTTCGTGTGATTTGTGCAGGTATAAATGCAGCGGAC
>CAXBMV010000411.1:0-3810 GCA_963976575.1 uncultured Gammaproteobacteria bacterium
GGTTTGACAGCTATTTAGCTTTTCGTCGTTGCCAATCGCGATAAATACCGCATCCACCGACAGATATTGCGCCAGCTCCCTGACCAGTGCGTAAAAGAAAGTGTCCCCGGTAGTACCCAATGTGGCTTCTATGAGCGCATGCAAACCATCGCGATTCTGTCTCGGTTCGGCTTTGGCAGGCTGCTTTTTTTTGCTGACATAAAACCAGATGCAGACCAGAGCGGCGCCAGCCAGGGCGGAAATAACAACAATTGAAATGATATAACCCATGACTGGATTGGATGGCTCCCCTGGTTTTTTAAATTATAGGCAAGAAATGACAGGGTTGCCGAGATTCCGGCCTTAATCACTTGCATCGGAAGTTTGCTTTGCCTAACCTAGCTCGATTCACAATCAACCCCGATTCCAGCCATGCCTACAAAAAAATCTTCTGCTAAAAAACCCAGTCCACGTCAATTTTCATCGCAGGTCGTCGACGGCGTAGAACGCGCGCCCAGTCGTTCGATGTTGCGCGCCGTCGGTTTCGACGATGCCGATTTCAAGAAACCGCAAATCGGCATCGCATCGACCTGGAGCATGGTCACCCCCTGTAACATGCACATAGACAAACTGGCGCTGAAAGCGGCCGAAGGCGCCAATGCAGCCAATGCCAAGGCGGTAATCTTCAATACCATTACCATTTCCGATGGCATCTCCATGGGCACCGAGGGCATGAAGTACTCGCTGGTATCGCGCGAAATCATCGCCGACTCGATAGAGGCGGTAACCGCCTGTCAGGGCTTTGACGCACTGGTGACCATCGGCGGCTGCGACAAAAATATGCCCGCCTGTTTGATCGGTATGGCGAGGCTGAATCGACCCAGTGTGTTTGTTTACGGCGGCACCATCATGCCGGGCTGCCACAAGGGGCAGAACACCGATGTGGTTTCGGTGTTCGAAGCGGTAGGTGCGCAGGCACAGAATAAAATCAGCAAAGCAGAATTGAAAAAAATCGAATGCACGGCGATACCCGGCCCGGGTTCCTGTAGCGGTATGTATACCGCCAACACCATGGCCTCGGCGATCGAGGCGCTCGGCATGAGCCTGCCCAACAGTTCCGCGCAGGCAGCCATTTCCAGAGATAAAGCGAACGACTGCGTCGAAGCCGGTATGGCCGCGATGCGCCTGTTGAAGAGCAATATCAGGCCCAGCGACATCATGACGAAAAAGGCATTCGAGAATGCGATCACCATGGTCATCGCACTCGGTGGCTCCACCAACGCGGTACTGCACCTGCTGGCAATGGCCTCGGCCATAGGCGTGAAGCTCAAGCTCGACGATTTCACCCGCATCGGCAAACGCGTACCGGTACTCGCCGATCTGCGCCCCAGCGGCAAGGCAATGATGTCTGACCTGATCGAAATTGGCGGCATCCAGCCATTGATGAAAATGCTGCTCGACGCCGGCAAGCTGCACGGCGATTGCCTCACTGTCACCGGCAAAACGCTGGCGCAGAATCTCGCCGATGTGAAACCCTATCCGAAAAGCCAGGACATCATTCACGCGCTTAACGACCCGATCAAGAAGGACAGCCATCTGGTTATCCTGCACGGCAACCTCGCGCCGGAAGGTTCGGTGGCCAAGATTTCCGGTAAGGAAGGACTCAAGTTCATCGGCAAGGCGCGCGTCTTCGCCTCCGAGGAGCAATCGCTGAAAGCCATCCTCGACGGCACCGTGAAAAAAGGCGATGTCATAGTGGTGCGTTACGAAGGTCCGAAGGGTGGTCCCGGCATGCGCGAAATGCTGTCGCCTACCGGTGCCATCATGGGCAAGGGTCTGGGCAAGGATGTCGCCTTTATCACCGATGGCCGCTTTTCCGGTGGCTCGCATGGTTTCGTCGTCGGACACGTCACTCCCGAAGCCGCGCTCGGTGGACCCATCGCTCTGATCAAGAATGGCGACACCATCATCATCGATGCAGAAAAGCGTGAGATCACGCTGAAGATCAGCGCCACCGAAATGAAACGTCGCGCCAAAGCATGGAAGGCACCGAAGCCTCGCTACAAGCGCGGCGTGCTGGCGAAATACGCGCGCCTGGTGAGTTCGGCCTCTCTCGGTGCGGTCACCGACCTGATCGACGACTAGCCAGCCATGACTACGGCATTGCCAGGTAAACGCGATATGATCGCGCAACTGATCGCAACGCCGTCTGTCAGCTGCGCCCAGGCCAGCCTCGATATGAGTAATCTAGCGGTCATAGAGTTACTCGCGGGTTGGTGTGAAACCATCGGTTTCTCGACAGAAATCCAGGACATCGACAGCAGAAAATTCAACCTCATAGCCAGCGCCGGTAGCGGTAGCGATGGCCTGGTATTATCCGGCCATACTGACACCGTGCCCTGCGATGCCTCGCTGTGGAGCAGCGACCCCTACGAGCTCTGCGAAAAAGAAGACGCGCTCTACGGCCTCGGCAGCTGCGACATGAAAAGCTTTCTCGCGCTGGCGCTCTGCGCCAGTGAGGCATTCGATCTCGGCAAGCTGAAAAGACCATTAACCATAGTCGCCACCGCTGACGAGGAATCGACCATGAGCGGTGCGCGCCTGATCGCCAGCAATGGCAGAAAGCTCGGGCGCTATTGCGTCATCGGCGAACCCACGGGTCTGACCCCGATTCGCCAGCACAAGGGCGTGCTTACCCTGTCGGTTGAATTCGTCGGCCGCTCCGGTCATGCCAGCGACCCTTCTCTTGGCAATAACGCACTCGAAGGCATGCACCTATTTATCGGCGCCCTGCTCGGCTACCGTGAGCGCATCCAGCAACAACACCAGGATCCCGCTTTTACCATTCCAACGCCGACGATGAACCTTGGCCATATCCATGGCGGCGATAATTCCAATCGCATCTGCGGGGCCTGCACCCTGCTTATCGATATCCGCTACCTGCCGGCGATGTCGCTGCAAACGCTGAAGGTCGATATCGACGAACTCGCCGGGGAAGTCGCCACCACGCGCGGCCTGCTGTGCCACAGCCAGATACTCGGCGAGGGACTACCGGCAATGAATACCGACGAGGCCAGCGAAATCGCGCAATACCTGACGCATTTAACCGGCAAACGCAGCGGCAGCGTCGCCTTCGGCACCGAGGCGCCCTACTTCAACGCGATGCAAACCGAGACCATCGTCATAGGCCCCGGCTCGATCAACCAGGCACACCAGCCCGACGAATTTCTGCCTATCGCGCAAATCGATCCGACGATAAAACTGCTGCAGGACCTGATAGAGCGATTCTGCCGTCAGTGAGGATCGTCGCCGATCAGGCTATACCGCAGGTCGCAGAAGCGTTTCGTGGCCTCGGTGAAGTCGAACTGATTCCCGGTCGCGAGATCAATAACAGCCATTTAAAAGACTGCGACTGTCTGCTGGTTCGCACCGTAACCCGTGTTGACGAAGCCCTGCTCAAACACAGTTCGGTCAGGTTTATCGCCAGCGCCACCATCGGTACCGACCATATCGACAAAGCTGCATTGAAACGGTTGGATATCGGCTTTGCCAACGCGGCCGGCTGCAACGCCGAGGCTGCCAGCGAATATGTCATCAGCGGCCTGTTTGCGCTGTCTCAAAAAAATGGATTCGACCCCTTCGAGCGCAAGGCTGGCATAGTGGGTTACGGCAATGTCGGTAAAAAGCTGCAAGAAAAACTGAGCGCGCTGGGCATAGATTACCTGCTCAATGACCCACCACTACAACAGCAGGGCAACAGCGACCAGCCGCTGGTCGAGCTGGAGCAGTTAATCGCAGAATGCGATTTTATCAGTCTGCATACGCCGCTGA
>CAXBMV010000412.1:0-3809 GCA_963976575.1 uncultured Gammaproteobacteria bacterium
CTCGATGGCGAGATACCCTGCAACCTGTTTGAAACGGTTATTTCCGAAATAGAGCAGCCTATGCTGCAAACCGTGCTGTATCACTGCGACAAAAACCAGTCCAAGACCGCATCCTACCTGGGTATAAATCGTGGCACCCTGCGTAAAAAACTTAAGCAATACCATATCGAACACTAATACCAGCCCTCTATGTTGGGCTATAATGCCGCCTTTTCTATTGCCCTCAGGGACTTAATATGGCTCAAGCTATTCGTCGCGCGCTGATCAGCGTTTCCGATAAATCCGGCATTGTCGAATTGGCCCAAAATCTGCACCAGCGCGGTATTGCGCTGCTCTCCACCGGTGGTACCGCTGCGCTGATCGCGGCAGAAGGCATTCCGGTAACCGAGATTTCTGCCCACACCGGCTTTCCCGAAATGATGGCAGGACGAGTAAAAACCCTGCATCCAAAGGTGCATGGCGGAATACTCGGACGTCGCGGTGTAGATGACGAGGTAATGCAGGAACACGGCATAGACCCGATAGATCTGGTCATCATCAATCTCTATCCATTCCAGTTGACCGTGGCGAAACCGGATTGCAGTCTCGAGGACGCGATAGAAAATATCGATATCGGCGGCCCGGCAATGGTGCGCGCGGCGGCAAAAAACCACGCCGATGTAACCGTGCTGGTGGATCCGAAGGATTACCCGTTGCTGTTACAGGAAATGGACAAGAATGACGACTCGGTCAGCGATGAAAGCCGCTTTTCGCTCGCCATCAAGGCCTACGAGCATACCGCACAATACGATGGCGCGATTGCCAATTACTTCGGTCGCATGGTGCAGAAAAGCGAAGATCAGGCATTTCCGCGCACTATGAATCTACAGTTTCAACACGCCCAGTCGATGCGCTACGGCGAAAACCCGCATCAGTCGGCCGCGTTTTATACCGAGGCCAATGCCAGCGAAGCCAGCGTTTCCACCGCCAGGCAACTACAGGGCAAGGCCCTGTCCTTCAATAATATTGCCGACACCGACGCCGCACTGGAATGCGTCAAACAATTCGAAGCACCCGCCTGCGTGATCGTCAAGCATGCCAATCCCTGCGGCGTCGCCGTCGCTGGTGATCTTCACGAGGCTTACCAACGCGCATTCAGTACCGACCCGGAGTCGGCATTCGGCGGTATCATCGCTTTCAATCAATGCCTCGACGCCAAAACCGCGCGCGCTATCGTGGAAAAGCAGTTCGTCGAAGTCATCATTGCGCCCGCTGTAGATGATGGCGTAAGCGACATTATCGCCAGCCGCGAAAATGTTCGCCTGCTGGTTTGCGGACAATGGCAGGAAGCGCAACAACGCAATGACTATAAGCGCGTCAATGGCGGCATGCTGGTGCAAAATGCCGACCTGTCGCTTTACCAGGAACTGAAAGTCGTCGGCGAGATAAAGCCTGACGATGGCCAGATGCAGGACCTGCTGTTTGCCTGGAAGATAGCCAAATTCGTCAAATCAAACGCAATAGTCTATGCCCGCGACAACATGACCATAGGCGTAGGTGCGGGGCAGATGTCGCGTATCAATAGTGCACGCATAGCTGGCATCAAGGCGGAGCATGCCGGCTTTCAGGTTGCCGGCTCGGTGATGGCGTCGGATGCATTTTTCCCCTTCCGAGACGGCATAGATGCGGCCCAGGCAGCAGGTATCAGCGCCGTTATCCAGCCAGGTGGCTCGATGCGCGATGACGAAATTATAAAAGTCGCAAACGAGCATGGTATGGCCATGGTATTTACCGGCATGCGTCATTTTCGCCATTAACTCGCAGTTGCGGAGTAGCCCATGAAGCTATTGATCATCGGTGGTGGTGGGCGTGAACATGCGCTCGCCTGGAAAGCTGCCCAGTCACCTCGGGTCGAACAGGTATATGTCGCCCCGGGGAATGCCGGAAGTCAACTGGAAGCCGGAATAGACAATGTCGACATAGCCGCCGAAGATATCGACGCCCTGTTGGCATTTGTCCGTAAAGAATCGATAGATTTGACTATCGTAGGGCCCGAAGCACCGCTGGTGGCGGGCATAGTCGATCGTTTCGAAGCCGAAGGCTTGACCATATTTGGTCCCAGTGCCCGTGCGGCTCAACTGGAAGGTTCGAAAACTTTCAGCAAAGATTTTCTTTTACGCCACCATATTCCCACCGCCGCCTACCAGAGTTTTACCGATACCGAAGCCGCCATAGCCTATCTGCAACAGCAAAGTTTTCCTGTGGTGGTCAAGGCTGACGGGCTCGCTGCCGGTAAGGGCGTTATCATCGCCGACAGTCTTGGTCTTGCGATAAGCACGGTGTCCGATATGCTCAGCGGAAACAGTTTCGGCGAGGCCGGCCATCGCGTCGTCATCGAAGAGTTTCTCATCGGCGAAGAAGCCAGCTTCATCTGCATTGTCGACGGTGAGGAAATATTACCCATGGCAACCTCGCAGGATCACAAGGCGCGCGACAATGGGGACACCGGGCCGAACACTGGTGGCATGGGTGCCTATTCACCAGCCGCACTGGTCAGTCCTGAAATAGAAAATCACGTCATGCAGGACATCATGATACCGACTATTCGCGGAATGGCCGAAGAAGGCGCCCGCTACCGCGGCTTCCTCTACGCCGGGCTCATGATATCCGCAGATGGCAAAGCCAGTGTCGTCGAGTTCAATTGTCGATTTGGTGATCCGGAAACCCAGCCGATTATGATGCGCTTGAAATCAGATCTGGTCGAATTATGCCTGGCCGCCTGCCACGGCAGTCTGAAACAGCAGACTGCCGAATGGGACGATCGCGTCAGTCTCGGCGTGGTGCTTGCTGCCGACGGTTACCCGGGTAGCTACAGTAGCGGAGAAATCATCCGCAATATTCCTCAGCCCTGCGACAACGGTAAAGTCTTTCACGCGGGTACCAGCGTCGATGCCGAGGGTAATATTTGCTCCAGCGGCGGTCGCGTATTATGCGCGGTTGGACTTGGCGCAGACCTGCGTGAAGCGCAAAAAGTAGCTTATCAACTGGTCGAGGAAATCGACTGGAAGTCGGCTTATTATCGTACCGATATCGGATTTAAGGGATTAGATAATTAACTCGAAATTGCCTGAAGTTGAAGTGATTTCTCATCTTCGCGGGCTAAATCATTGACCTTCAATAAAAAAATCACGTCCCTGTGAAATCAGACACAACCACTACATATTGTATGCGCTAATATTTAATATAACAATATATTGTGAATTCCCGGATTGGGGCTATACTATGGCGAACCAATCCAGGGACACTCCGATGATCAAATGCCCCAACTGCAGTTCGCCGATGTTTATCGCTGACGAGGCGGCAACTGCAAAAAGTCAGGTTACCTTTTTTCGCTGTTCGATCTGCCTGAACAAGCATGTTTCCTGCGAGCCGGTGATGGAGTCTTCCCGCAGCCAGGCATCCAGCGGCAACGCATTGTTTAGTACCGCGGCGGATAGCAGGCGCTTACTCACTGTATAACACTGCCATCGCAAGACCGGGAGGCAAACTATGTATCAGCGTTACAAGAATAGAAGCATGCAAAACCTGGGGCGAATCGGCGAACGTCTGATTTACCTGCCCGGTGCGATCGTAATCGCTTATGGATTCTGGCTAAGCCTGCACGCTTGAAGCGACCTCATACGGTCTGAAATTCCAGCCTGACTTCGAGCCCACCCTGATCCGAAGCGATAAGCTGCATCTCGATATTATAGGATTCGACGATATCGACGACCACCGCAAGACCTATACCCTGGCCTTCTGTGGCCTCATCCAGTCGCGTGCCGCGATTC
>CAXBMV010000413.1:0-3808 GCA_963976575.1 uncultured Gammaproteobacteria bacterium
GTTGGCTCAGTTTTTCCAGCGCCTCCTGCAGGCGGCTGATTTGCGGTTTTCCTTTTTCTAAAAAGCGCAGGCTGGATTGCGCATACATGGAAATGGCGGTGAGCGGCTGGTTGATTTCGTGGGCGATACCGGCGGCCATTTCACCCAGCGTATTGAGGCGGTCCACATGTGCCAGCAGATCGCGCTGTTCGCGCACTTCTTTTTCTGCGGCGCGCTGCTGCGCCATGTCGCGGATGAGGATGACGAACTTGTGTTCCTGATCGTCGAATATCTCGCGTATCGCCATTTGAATCGGAAATTCCTTGTCTTCATTGTCGCAGCCATTGAATTCCTGTTCGAGCATGCCGCTGGCGCCTTGCTCTTTGGATTGCTCGAAAAAGCGGTCAAATTCGCGATAAAAATTGGCTGCCACCAGCTTGCGGCAGTGCAGGCCTCTGACCTCGGCGAGGCTATAGCCAAAGATTGCACTGGCAGCGCGGTTGAAAGATTCGATGCTGCCTTGATGGTCAATAGTGATGACCGCCTCTACCGCGGATTCGACTATCGCCTGGGCGTAGGCCTCGGCACGCATCAACGCGGTCTCGGCCTGTTTGCGGTCGGTAATGTCGGTGATGAAGCCTTCCAAAACTGCGACGCCGTCGTCGCGAAATTCGACCACGCGGCCGCGCTCCCAGACCCACTTCTCCTCGCCGTTGCGCGCGATGATGCGGTACTCCACTTCGAAGGGTTCGCCCTGTTCGGCGGCCTTGCGCACTTTCTGATCGACATCGCCGATCATTTCCGGGTGGGTAAAGTCGCCCCAGAGTATGTCCTGGTTTTCGATTTCATGGCGTTCGTAACCGCACAGGTCAAAGCACCCATCGCTGACAAAATCCATCGGCCAATGCTCCGAGTTGAGACAGCGATAAGCCATCCCCGGCAGATTCTTCAACAGGGTTTCGAGGCGATCGTAGTCGGCCGGGGGTTTGGGCTTTGCCGCAGGCGATGGCGAGGCTTTGCTCATCGGGATTGTTCATTCACCAGTCATATAAAAGCCTGCTAACCATAACCATCTCGCCTGCCAGTTGCAATCGCACAGCGGCTGATGTTTGATAGTCGGCGACCCACGACGAGCCAGATGAAGATAATGCCCGAAACCGATAACGCGCAGGAGCATAGCGAACACGAACAGCACAGCGTGAAGGCGCTGGAGATTGCCATAGGCAAGCAGGTGCGCACTCACCGCAAGCGGCTCACCATGACGGTTGCGATGCTGGCGAAGCAGGCGAAGTTGTCCAGCGGTATGCTGTCGAAGATCGAAAACGGGCAGACTTCGCCGTCGCTGGCCACCTTGACCGCGCTGGCCAATGCGCTGCATGTGCCGGTGACCTCTTTCTTCAGAAGCTACGAAGAACAGCGCGATGTCAGTTTCATCAAGGCGGGGGAGGGATTGCCCATCGAGCGGCGCGGTTCCGGTGCCGGGCATCAATACCAGTTGCTTGGGCATACCATCGGCAAGCCTTACAACATAGAACCTTACCTGATCACCATTTCCGACCTCTCGGAAGTGTTTCCTGTGTTTCAACACGCCGGCATGGAGCTCATTTATATGCTCGAAGGGCGGGTCAATTACCGACATGCCAATAAAACCTACCGGCTGGAGCCCGGCGACACGCTTTTTTTCGACGCGGAGTCGTCGCACGGGCCCGACGAGATTGAAAAACTGCCCTGTCGTTACCTTTCCATCATCGTTTCCGAAGTGCAGAGCAAATAATTAGTTTCCTGCAAGGAAACATTATTTCATATCAGTTGACAAGCATATATTGCTTGAGTAGTCTTCCCCGATCTAATCATCTGACCGGAGAGCGTCATGTGTGGAATCGTAGGATTATTTATCAAAAACCCCAAAATGGAGGCCGAGCTCGGCAGTCATTTATCGCATATGCTCGCGGAAATGACCGACCGTGGTCCCGACAGCGCCGGTGCGGCGATTTATCATGACCCGGTGGCTGGTGCAAAAGTAACCGTGTTGGCCGATAACGAAAACTATCCCTGGGCAACACTGACCCAGGAATTGCAGCAGGCCTTCGGCAGCGACGCCGCGGTTGCGGTGCATCGTGATCATGCCGTACTCAAGTTGTCGGCGAAGCCGGTAGAAGTGCAGACCTGGTTGTTGCAGCATCACCCCGAACTGCGCATCAACAGCGCCGGTGAAACCATCGAGATTTACAAGGGCAAGGGTTCGCCCAGGGATTTCATCCGCAATTTCGAACTGGACAAGTACCAGGGTTCGCATGCGCTGGGTCATACCCGCATGGCCACCGAATCGGCCGTGACCACCGAGCATTCGCATCCTTTTTCCACCGGCCTGGATCTGTGCCTGGTGCACAATGGCTCGCTGTCGAATCACAACCGCCTGCGTGAAAATCTGCGCAAGCAGGGCATCAGTTTTCAAACCGACAACGACAGCGAAGTCGCCGCCGGTTACCTCGCCTGGCGCATGCGTGAAGGCGATACCCTCGACGAAGCGCTGAAAAATGCGCTGCGCGATCTGGATGGCTTTTACACCTTTGCGATAGGCACCAAAGATGGCTTCGCGGTACTCTGCGATCCGGTCGGCTGCAAGCCGGCGGTAATGGCTGAAACCGACGACTGGGCCGCGATGGCATCCGAGTTTCGCGCTATCGCGACGCTGCCAGGTGTCGAAAATGCGCGCATCTGGGAGCCCGCCCCCGCCCAAATTTACAGCTGGTACCGGAGTTAATATGAGCAATTTTGACCTGAAAAATGCCACGGTGCGCGATTTGAATCTGGCGCTGCACCAGGCCGATGCCGAGGGACAGGTGTTTAACATCAGCAATCCCAATGGTAAACACTCGGTCGCGGTGGGTGCGATTCACCCCTGCGAAATCAATATCAATGGCCATGTCGGCTACTACGGCGCCGGTATGAACCAGAATGCCAATGTCACCATCAATGGTAACGCCGGTTCCGGCCTCGCCGAAAACATGATGTCCGGCAGCGTACGCGTGAAGGGTAATGCCTCGCAATACTGCGCCGCTACCGCGCACGGTGGCCTCGTCGTCATCGAGGGCGATGCCGCGGCACGCTGCGGTATATCCATGAAGGGCGTGAATATAGTCGTCGGCGGATCGGTCGGACATATGTCGGCCTTCATGGCGCAAAGCGGACGTTTTGTCATCTGCGGCGACGCCGGTGATGCACTCGGCGACTCGCTCTACGAAGCGCGTATTTATGTCGGTGGCAAGGTGAAGAGCCTGGGTGCAGACTGCATCGAAAAGCCGATGAAAGATGAACATGAGTAAAGATGAAATGAAGTCCCGTCTGCGCGAATCGGCAACCTTTCCGCGTCATGTCATCGCTGAAATCCAGCGCGCGGCGCGCGAAGGCATTTACGATATCCGTGGTTTTGGCGCCAAGCGCCGTGTACCCGATTTCGATGATCTGCTATTCCTCGGCGCGAGCATGTCGCGCTACCCGCTGGAAGGATACCGCGAGCGTTGCGATACCAGCGTCACGCTGGGTACCCGTTTTGCGAAGAAACCGGTGGAATTGAAAATCCCGATCACCATCGCCGGCATGAGCTTCGGTGCACTTTCGGCGCAGGCCAAAGAGTCACTCGGTCGTGGCGCCAGCATCATGGGCACCAGTACCACCACCGGTGACGGTGGCATGACCCCGGAAGAACGCGGTCACTCGAATATCCTCGTTTATCAATACCTGCCATCGCGTTATGGCATGAACCCGGATGATCTGCGCAAGGCCGACGCCATCGAAGTCGTGGTTGGGCAGGGCGCCAAGCCGGGCG
>CAXBMV010000414.1:0-3806 GCA_963976575.1 uncultured Gammaproteobacteria bacterium
CAGCAGGGAAGCTGCGCGCAAGCCCCCATGGAAGGGTTCACGGCGTCCCTGCAAAAGCAACACCGGGTTCGCCTTCTATAATTCAGATTCACCGGGATTCCCCTGCCTGCCTCACAATGCCAGACCGACCTTGCGGCCATCGTGGAAGGCATAAGGCGCAGATCGCGGTGCGGCCGCATCGCCGAGCAGGTGAAACTTGATGCCGGCCTTCTCCAGCGCCTGTTCAGTATCGTTGAAAACCCGGTTGGTGGTGGCGGTGACTATCGCGCTTGCCTTCAGTTCTGTTACCGAGCCATCCAGCAGCGAGCGTATCTCGGCCCTGTCGCCGTGCCATTGCTGGATGACCGATTCGATTACAAAGCGCACACCGAGTCTGGCGAGATTGGCGCGAACCTGGAAATCGGATGAAGTGCGCACCAGCTCCTTGCCCACTATCGGGTCAGGGGTGACGATGCTGACTGTGTGCCCCTGCTCAGCGAGCTGCCAGGCAGTGCCGGTGCCGCGCCAGTTGCCACCTTCGTCGAGAACTATGACCGCCTTGCCCAGATTGGCCTGATCGCGCATGACTTCTTCGCAGGAATAGACATTGCCATGCGCCAGTCCTGGTAGCTCTTCCTCTTCCGGTAACCAGCGCTGCCGCGCCAGGCCGTCGGGCAGGGAGCCGGTGGCCAATACGATCTCATCGGCGCCGAAGTCGATGATGTCCTGTTCATCCATCGCCGTGAAATAACGCACTTCCACTCCCAGGTGTTCGAACTGGCGCAGGTACCAGCCGATCAACTCGGTAATTTGTCCGCGCCGCGGTGCCAGTCCGGCGAGGCGGAACTGCCCGCCAAGGTCGCCCAAGGCTTCCACCAGAGTGACCGAGTGGCCGCGTTCGGCGGCGACGCGCGCGGCTTCCATGCCGGCCGGACCAGCGCCGACCACGAGTACTTTTTTGGGCTGCCCGACCTTGCTGAAGCGATCACCGCCCCATTCGAATTCGCGCCCGGCCGAGGGGTTCACCAGGCAGGAAATCCAGTAGTTGCGCGAGCGCCGTCCCCAGCACATCTGGTTGCAGGAGATGCAGCCGCGGATATCCTCTTCGCGCCCGGCGCGCGCCTTGTTCACCAGATGCGGGTCGGCGATTTGTCCGCGCACAATAGAAACCAGGTCGGCATTGCCACTGGCAACCACGTAATCTGCATTTTCAGGGGTCCTGATATGGCTTTCAGCGGTGATGCGTGCGTGCTTCACCACCTGCTTCAACGCCTGCGCCAGCGGCACGCCCTGTTTCTCGCCATGGGCAAAGGCCGGAATAATGCGGTCGACGTCAAGGTAGTTGCCCGAGCCGCAGGAAACATAATCGAGGTTGCCGCTGGCATCGTGCAGTGCGATGACTTCCTGAAATTCCTGCAGCGTCATCACGAAGGGCGTGTTATCGGCATAACTGGTGGACAGGCCGATGATGAAGTCTTCGCCGCAGGCTTCGCGGATCGAATTGATAATCGCGATGGAAAGACGCGTGCGATTCTGCAACGAACCACCCCATTGGTCATCGCGCCGGTTCGACCAGGGCGTCCAGAATTGATCGAGCAGCGAATGGTAGGCCGCGAACAGGTCTACACCATCGAAGCCGGCCTGCTGGCAGCGAACTGCGGCACGGGTAAAAGCGCCGATGATTTCCTCGATTTCCACTGTCGTCATGCTGTGGCTACCATCGGAGTCATGGTAGGAAGCCATGCCCGAGGGCGACCAGTGCGGCATGAAGGAGCAGTCGGAATCGCCGTGCTGGCCGACATGATAGAGCTGCTGCAGGATGGTGGTGCCATGCTGGTGCACGGCCTCGGTAATCTTGCGAAAATGCGGGATAACCGCGTCGTCGTCATTGCGGAAATTACCGCGCGTCAGCACCGCGGTGGCATGCACCGGCATGGGCTCGACAACAATCATTGCAGCACCACCGATAGCGCGCTCTTCGTAATAGGCAAGGTGTCGCTCTCCGGGCAGGCCCATCTCGGACATGTTGGCGGTATGCGCGCCGAAGACGATGCGGTTGTTCAGTGTCCGGTGACGCAGAGGCAGGGGCTGGAATAGATGATTGAACTGGGTCATGGCTCTAGCAGATATAAAGGCGAAGCGGTGAATATAGCGTTTGAGCCTTCTGGAACAAAACGGTTTGTTTTTACCGAATGCATCGATTCGCTCCCGCAATGCCTGGCCGGCAACAGTGGCAGTGATCCTGCAGGAACTGTTGCCATATTAACGACTCGAACCACAGACCGCAGCTATACTGCGCCTACAGCAACAGGAGATAGAGATGAAACCAGCTACGGTATTGGTAACCGGCGCCAGCAGCGGTATCGGCGAAGCGATTTGCCGCGAGCTGATGGCGCAGGATTATCGCGTTATAGGTGCCGCACGCAGCATCGACAAGCTCGCCCAACTGGCGCAGGAACTGGGTAGCAATTTTCTTCCGCAGGTGCTCGACGTCACCGAAAGCGGATCGATTTCAGCGATGTTGGCTGAACTGCCGCAGCAATTTCAGGACATCGATGTGCTGGTGAACAACGCCGGCCACGATATCGGCGGCCGTCAATCTTTTGAGGCAGGTGAGGCCGACCTGTGGTGCGACATCATCGAGACCAATGTGCAGGGTATGATTCGTGTCAGCCACGCGGTCATCGAAGGCATGCTTGCAAGGGGACAGGGGCACATCGTCAACATGGGATCGATCGCAGCGCTGAAGCCCTATGCGACCGGCAGTGCCTATGTCGCCAGCAAGTATGCGGTGCATGGACTCAGCGAAACCCTGCGCCTGGACTTTGCTGGCAGGGGCATACGCGTCACCGAGATTATGCCCGGGTTGGTGCGCACCAACTTCGCCGCGCGACGTCTCGACGATGCCAACAGTGCAGAGGCCTTTTACGATGGCATAGGGCAATATCTGCGGCCTGAAGATGTGGCGCAAACATTGTTGTTTGCGTTGCAGCAACCGGCGCATGTCGAGATCGCGCAGCTGGTGGTTTTACCGGTTTCGAAAAACACTGGTTTGCGGTAACGTAGGCGCAATCTCACAGCGGCGGTTGATCATGGAACTTAAGGATATCAAGACCTGGGTGACGGTGCCGCCCAGCGGCATCGGTGGTTCCTTCTGGGTACTGGTCAAGGTCACCACCGATAACGGTATCGAAGGCATCGGCGAGTGTTACGGCATTCCGGTGTCGGGTGATATCGCCTGCGCCATGGTGGAAGATACCTTCGAACGTTACTTCGCCGGTGAAGACCCCCACCACGTAGAAACCCTGTTTCGTCGGGTTTATTCGGCCGGATTCACTCAGCGCCCGGACATCAGCATGATGGCGGTATTCAGCGGCATCGAGATCGCGGTCTGGGATATCCTCGGCAAGGCCCACGAACAACCGATTTACCAGTTGCTCGGCGGCCAGTTTCACGATCGCATCCGCACCTATACCTACCTGTATCCACAGTCCCTATCCTCCGACGGCAACCCGGGCAGAAATGCGCCCGATGTCTACCACGACGGTGACGCCGCCGCCGCGCGCGCTCTGGATTATATCGACATGGGTTTTACCGCGATCAAGCAGGACCCGGCCGGGCCATACAGTATTCAGGGCGGGCGCGAGCTATCGCTGCACGAACTGTCGCGCTGCGAAGATAATGTGCGCAAGATCCGTGAAGCAGTGGGTGACAAGGCCGATATCCTGTTCGGTACCCACGGCCAGATGACGACTTCGTCGGCGATACGGCTGGCACGCAGGCTCGAGCCCTACGATCCGCTCTGGTTCGAAGAGCCCTGTCCGCCC
>CAXBMV010000415.1:0-3803 GCA_963976575.1 uncultured Gammaproteobacteria bacterium
GCTAAATTCACCGCCTTCGAAAAGAATGCTTCCGCGATCGCCAACCTGGCCACCCGATTCTGCATAAAACGGAGTCTGGTCAAGGACCAGCACAGCCTCGTCGGCATTTTCAAGCTGCTCCAGTTCCACATTGTTTTGCAAGATTGCCATCACCCTGGCGGTGGCGCTGTCCTGCTCATATCCGAGGAATCCGCTGGCGACATAGCCATCCAGTTTGAACTGGCCAACCGCCGCATTGAACTGACTGGAGGCGCGCGCCCTTTCCCGCTGCGTCTGCATTTCGGCTTCGAATCCAGCCTGGTCTATGAGCAAATCTTTCTCGCGCGCCACGTCGGCGGTGAGGTCGGCCGGAAAGCCATAGGTGTCGTAAAGTTTGAACACTGTTTTGCCATCGATGGTTGTACCCTTCATTTCATCGATCGCGTCTTCGAGGATGCGCATGCCCTGTTCCAGCGTTTCGGCAAAGCGCTGTTCTTCCATCTTCAGTACGCGTTCTACGTGCCCACGGTGCTGGCGCAACTCGGGGTAGGCATCGCCCATTTCACCATCCAGTGTCGCCACCAACTGGTAGAAGAAGGGTTTCTTGCAACCCAGTTGGTGCCCGTGCCTCGCTGCACGGCGAATAATGCGGCGCAACACATAGCCCCGCCCTTCATTCGAAGGCAGTACCCCGTCGACAATAAGAAACGCACAGGAACGGATATGGTCGGCGATGACACGTAGCGATTTGTTTTCCAGATCGCTGACATCGGTCAATTTAGCCGCGGCCGCGATCAATGCCTGAAACAGGTCGATATCATAATTATTGTGTACATGTTGCAGAATCGCCGCGAGACGCTCCAGGCCCATGCCGGTATCCACCGATGGTTTCGGCAAGGGGTGCATCTCCCCGGACTCATCGCGGTTGTATTGCATGAAAACCAGGTTCCAGATTTCGATATAGCGATCTCCGTCTTCCTCGGGAGTGCCCGGAGGCCCACCGGGGATGTCTTCACCGTGGTCGTAAAATATTTCGCTACAGGGTCCGCAGGGACCGGTATCGCCCATAGACCAGAAGTTGTCGGAGGTTGCGATTCGGGTAAATCGTTCGGGGTCTACCTTGATATCTTTCAACCAGATGTCTGCGGCTTCGTCGTCGTCAGCATAAACCGTAATCCAGAGCTTTTCTGCCGGCAAGCCAATGACGTCGGTAAGGAAATTCCAGGCGTAGTGGATGGCTTCCTTTTTGAAATACTCACCAAAGCTGAAGTTGCCCAGCATTTCAAAAAACGTGTGATGGCGCGCGGTATAGCCGACATTTTCCAGGTCATTGTGCTTGCCACCGGCGCGCACACAGCGTTGCGATGTGGTGGCGCGGGTATAGCTGCGCTTGTCGGTGCCGAGGAAGACGTCCTTGAACTGAACCATGCCGGCGTTGGTAAACAGCAGGGTCGGATCGTTACCCGGAACCAGTGGGCTGGAGGGCACGATACTGTGTCCGTGAGACGCAAAATACTGTAGGAAAGATTCCCTTAACTCGGCACTGGTAGTCATATTTAACTGATCGGATTTAGTCTGGGCTGATGGTGCCCGAGATAGTCCGGGCAAGCTAGCGAAATAATCGCATGACTGCTTCGGCAGAAAAACCCCTATTTTGTAAAAAACGCGCCTGTTTCATACTCTCGCGATAATCTGCAGGTATGCCCGCGCCAAATTTGCGCTCGCGCTGCTGCGCCATTAATTCATTCCATTGCCCCGCATAGGGCTCGAGGAATTCCTCGCCAAGATCATCGGCCACACCCTTCTGACGCAATTCGTGGCGGATCTTGATCGGTCCGTTACCCGCATTGACGCGATGATTGACATAGCCCTCGCAAAAACGCCTGTCGGATTGCAGGCCGTCGGCCTGCAAAGCCATCAATACCTCGTCTATGGCATCGTCATCGTGATCCCGGGATTTGAGCTTTTGGCGTAGCTCCTGTGCAGAGTGCTCGCGGCGTGCCAGCAAATCCATCGCCACCATGCGGATACTACGGGGTTTGTATGCTTTTCTACTCATGCTTTAAAAAAAAGCCTCCGACGGGTATCGGAGGCCACATGCCAGCGGGCAACATAGGTGGATGGGGTCGGGTTAGGAGGTTTCCACCGTTTCGGGTTCGACTAGTGGGTCAATATCTGTTGCCTCGCTGTCAATTTTTATATCTGCAGGAAGTTTGGGCAAAAGGAGGTCGCGCAGACGCGTGTCGATTTCCTCGGCCATTTCCGGATGCTCCTTGAGAAAGTTACGCACGTTATCCTTGCCCTGGCCGATGCGCTCTTCGTTATAGCTATACCAGGCACCGGCTTTCTCGATCATGCCGTTCTTCACGCCGAGGTCGATGAGTTCACCCTCGCGCGATGAACCCTCGCCGTAGAGGATTTCGAACTCGCATTGTTTGAAAGGAGGCGCGACCTTGTTCTTCACCACTTTCACGCGGGTTTCATTGCCAATCACTTCGTCGCCTTTCTTGATCGCCCCGATGCGTCGAATATCCAGGCGCACGGAGGCATAGAACTTTAGTGCGTTGCCACCGGTAGTCGTTTCCGGGTTACCAAACATCACGCCGATCTTCATGCGGATCTGGTTGATGAAAATTACCATGGTATTGGAACGCTTGATGTTACCGGTGAGCTTGCGCAGTGCCTGCGACATCAGTCGTGCCTGCAGACCCATGTGCGAGTCGCCCATGTCGCCCTCGATTTCAGCCTTCGGCGTCAGCGCCGCGACCGAATCGACCACGACCACTTCGACCGCGCCTGAACGCACCAGCATGTCGGTAATTTCCAACGCCTGCTCACCGGTATCCGGTTGGGAGACCAGCAAATCGTCGATATTGACACCCAGCTTGACCGCATAGGCGGGATCCAGCGCGTGCTCGGCGTCGACGAAGGCAGCGGCGCCGCCCAGTTTCTGGCATTCGGCAACAACTTGTAGCGCCAGCGTGGTTTTACCCGAGGATTCAGGGCCGTAAACCTCGACCACACGACCACGTGGCAGACCGCCGATACCGAGGGCCACGTCCAGCGACAGCGAGCCGGTAGATATAACACCCTGTTTCCAATCGACGCCGGAATCACCGAGGCGCATCACCGAGCCCTTGCCGAACTGCTTTTCGATTTGCCCTAGCGCTACTTCCAGCGCTTTTTTCTTGTTGTCATCCATTGCGTTGCTACCTGTAGGTTTGGAGTTGCCGAATTATCACACAGCCCAACGAGAACATAAAGAGAACTTTTTGATTTACGCTCATTTCTCGTCGATTCCGCGTTTGTGCTGGCGGTCATTATGCCAACCTGGTAGCTCATAACGTGAGCCATCTAAAATTAATTGGCTTTTAATTAGTTATTTGTGCAGCCAGCCATTGAACCCGGCGCGCTGCGCGGCTAGTCTAATCGCAAAAAACGGGGCTTTCATTGAATAGCAACAACCGACCGGACCTGTCCAACCGCAGTATCCTGCTACTGGCATCACTATTTGCCCTGATCGCGGTGACTATCTGGCTTTGGCCCGATCTACCCAGGCCCGGTGCCGTCCCGGCACAAGTCGCCGCCGCCGCTGGCAGCCTGCTGTTACTCGCTCCTCTGATTTTCCTGATTATGAAACGCTCTGGTCTAAGTGCCAGTCCGCCGACCTGGTTCATGCTGCATCTGCTGGCCAGCCTGATCGGCGCCTGCCTGATCCTCTATCACAGCGCTGCCGGTAACTGGCTAACGCCACCCGGGTTGGTACTCTTGCTACTGCTATTCCTGATCCTGCAGGGCAGCCTGCTACGCGCGCTGATTTCCAG
>CAXBMV010000416.1:0-3782 GCA_963976575.1 uncultured Gammaproteobacteria bacterium
GTCGGTTTTGCTATCGCAGTACAAAATGCGCATGGTTTCGTCAAGCAGCACTGCGACTGGGTAACCGGGGCCAGCGGCGGAAGCGGTGCGGTGCGAGAAGCCACCGATTTCATCCTGCAGGCTCAGGCGCTACTCGACGACAAGCAGGCCTCTTACCTGCAATGAAATCGCGTCTGCTGATTATGGTTCTGTTTCTCGGCCTCGGTGCCGTGCTGGTCGGCTGGATTTACGAATCGCAAACCGATTTCAGGCTGGACAGGAGCGAACTCAAGATTCCGGACAATATCGATTATTTCATGACCAACTTTAACTATAAGGTCATGGACGAGGCCGGCAAGCTCGACTATGAATTTGCCAGCCCGCGACTCGAACATCATAATCTCGGCGATATCAGCCGCATCGAGCAACCTTTTGTGCAGCTATATCGCGGCAGTGATCACTGGCAAATCGATTCGCGCCAGGGCGAGTTTCAGCACGCTGATAACCTGCTCTGGCTCAGCCAGCAGGTGGTCATGCAAAGACTCGGGGAAAACCCTCTGCAAGTTTATGGCGAAAGTATTCGCTTTTCACCCGATCGCGACCTGCTCGTCAGCGACAGCGCCATATTGATGCAAAGCGCTAACTCGCAAATCGAGGCGGAGCAAGCCGTTTTCGACCTCTCCACGAAAGTCTACTCGCTGGAAAAAGCCAGGGCGGTTTACACTCATGGTAAAAGTTAGACTTTCCACCTTACTGTTAATACTGCTGCCCCTGCAGCTGCAGGCTCTGTCCAGCGACAGCGAGCAGCCGATTGCTGTTGAGGCCGACAAGTTAGAAGTCAGGGATGGGGAAAAAATCAGTATTTACGAGGGCAATGTCAGCCTGGTTCAGGGCAGCCTGCAGATCCAGTCGGATCGCCTGGTCATTCATTTCGGCGAGGCAGGCGTACTCATGTTGATGGAAATGACCGGCAACCCGGCAAGGTTTCGGCAGCTCGACGACGAGCAACAGGAACTGGTTGGCGAGGCAGCGCAAATCGATTATCTGGAGTCGGAATCGACGCTGGAGCTGCGCGGTAACGCAAAATTTCGACATGCCGGCGATAGCATAGAAAGCAACCTGATTCGCATCAACACCGAGAATAATGCCATTCGCGCCGGCAGCAGCCAGCCCGATGAACGCGTGAAGATGCTGATTCGGCCGAAACAGGAATAGGCATGCAGATCCCAGGCAATCGCCTCGAGGCCATCGAGCTGGCCAAGTCCTATAAACAGCGCGAAGTAGTCAAATCGGTGTCTCTGCAGGTTGATAGCGGTGAAATTGTCGGTTTGCTCGGTCCCAATGGCGCAGGCAAGACTTCCTGCTTTTACATGATCGTCGGCTTGATCGGCAACGACGCGGGCAGCATCATGCTGAACCAGCAGGCCATCGATCATTTACCCATGCACGCCCGTGCCCGACTCGGCATCGGCTACCTGCCACAGGAAGCCTCGGTATTTCGCAACCTGTCGGTGGAACAGAACATTCTCGCGATACTGCAATTGCGTTCAGACCTGGATAGCGACGCCCGCAGCCAATTGCTGGAAAACCTGCTGGAAGAATTTCAAATCACGCATATCCGCGAAAGCAAGGGCATAGCCCTGTCGGGTGGCGAGCGCCGTCGCGTCGAAATCGCCCGGGCGCTGGCTAACGAACCGCAGTTTATCCTGCTGGACGAACCCTTTGCCGGTGTCGACCCTATATCGGTAGTCGATATACAGTCGATCATCCGTCAACTCGCTGATCGCGGAATCGGCGTACTGATAACTGACCATAATGTGCGCGAAACCCTCGGGATCTGTGACCGTGCCTACGTGATGGGCGAAGGCAGGATTCTGGCACTGGGGGATGCACAACAGATTCTGGAAAATAAATTGGTCAGAAAGATTTACTTGGGAGAGGATTTTAAGCTATAACTGTTGCCATGAGAGTGAATAAAAATCCCTATAGAATCTCATACAGGGACAACCCCCGCCGCTGAAGCAAAGCCTGCAACTGCGTATCGGGCAGAGCCTTACCATGACGCCTCAATTACAGCAGGCCATCAAGCTGCTGCAACTGTCGTCTCTCGAACTACAGACCGAAATCCAGCAAACCCTCGACGCCAATCCCCTGCTTGAACAGGATGATAATCTTGGCGAAATTACGGTACTGGACCTTGAGGAAAAGCGTGAAAAATCCGCGAAAGGCGAAGATAACACCGATTTTTCCAACCCGGCCGGTTCGGTCGCCGAGAACCGCGCCGAGCAGACCCTCCCCGACGATCTTGAAATGGATGCCCGGTGGGAACAGATATACGACAACCTGTCCAGCTCGGGCGGCCAGTCTTCCAACCAGTACGATGACCACCGCGACATGTTCGAAAACCAGGCCGGTGAACAGGATGACCTGAAACAGCACCTCACCTGGCAGCTCGACTGCTCCCACCTGTCCGAAGCCGACCATGAAATCGGCCTGGCGATTATCGACTCGATCGACGACAGCGGTTATTTAACCAGTAGCATCGAAGATATCCATGAAGGTCTTGCCGAACAACTCGAAGGCCTGGAACTGGACGAGGTACTGGCGGTACTCCATCTGGTGCAACGCTTCGACCCGGTTGGTGTAGCGGCGACCTCCCCCGGCGAATGTATGGCGATTCAGCTCGGCCAGCTGGATCCGCTAACACCGCATCGGGCCAAGGCCCTGGTGCTGGTGGAGAAGTACCTCGAGCAGCTCGCCGCAAACGATGTCGCCCTGCTGAAACGTCGCCTGCAGGCGAGCGAAGCCGAGTTAGGCGATATCATCAGACTGATCCAGACAACCAATCCGCATCCGGGGCATAGCATCAGCCAGAATCATGCCGAGTACGTGATACCGGATGTTTATGTGAGTAAGCAGTCCGGTCACTGGAATGTCAGCATTAACCCGGAAAATTCGCCGCGGCTACGGGTTAACGACCAATATGCCAGCATGATCAAGCGCAGCGACTCCAGCGCACAGAATACCTACCTGAAAGACCATCTGCAGGAGGCGCGCTGGTTCATCAAGAGTCTGGAGAGTCGCAACGAAACCCTGTTGCGCGTATCGCGCGCAATAGTCGAGCGCCAGACCGCATATTTCGAGTATGGTGAGGAAGCCATGCAACCGATGGTACTGCGTGATATCGCCGAATTACTGGAAATGCACGAATCGACAATTTCACGCGTTACCACGCAAAAATACATGCATACCCCGAAAGGTATTGTGGAACTAAAGTATTTCTTTTCCAGTCATGTTAGTACCGCCGATGGCGGTGAATGTTCGGCTACGGCGATTCGCGCGATTATTCGCAAGTTTGTAGCCGCGGAAAAACCGGAAAAACCACTAAGCGACAACAAGATTGCGGTTCTATTGGGTGAACAGGGCATTAACGTGGCGAGGAGAACTGTTGCCAAGTATAGAGAGGCGTTAAATATACCGCCATCCAATGAACGTAAACGTCTCTTCTGAGACACCAACGATTCGCAGTGATGCGAATTTAAAAACCGAGGAGGTTACCGATGCAAGTCAATTTAAGCGGTCATCATGTAGAAATCACCGATTCATTACGGAACTATGTGAATGAAAAAATCGAAAGGCTGGACCGTCACTTCGATAAAGCGCTGGATATGCACATAGTCTTAACAGTCGAAAAGCTGCGCCACAAGGCGGAAGCCACCCTGCACGTCAGTGGCAGCAATCTTCACGCAGACGACGTGCAGGAAGACATGTACGCAGCGATTGATGGCCTCATAGATAAACTC
>CAXBMV010000417.1:0-3775 GCA_963976575.1 uncultured Gammaproteobacteria bacterium
CTCGCGGCGTCCGTCGACTTCGATGCCGTCGCGCACCGACTCGGCGTTGTCACCGATCTGGCGCAGGACTTCCGCGGCATAGTAGGTAAAAAACTGTCCCGAGCGATAAACCTCGCCTTTGCCTTCGGGCTGTGTCTTGCCTTCTTCGCGTGCCAGCAAGGTTCCCAGCTCCTCGCAGTTGGCAATCAATTCGTTGCCGATATTCATCAACACGCTATAGCGCTTTTCCAGCCCGGTTTTCGACCATTCCAGCTGGGCGACCTGCGCCGCTTCAAGCGCGCGCTGCAGTTGCGCACTATCGGCCTGGGCAAACATACCGACGGTATCAGACAGGTCGGAAGGGTTGATATTGGCGATTTCACTGGCTCCGGCGATCCATTCGCCGGCGATGAAATTATGGTTCAGTTTTGACATGGGGTTTCCAGGTGGCTGATATAAAGATAGGGGGACACGATAATTTCAGCGCATCGGCGCGTCAATCTTAATATTTACGAAGGCTGTTCAGATAAAGTGAAACAGTCAGCTATTCGAAGAGTCCAAGCGAGGTTCTCGCGGAGAGCGCAGAGGCGGGAATGTGGCGTCTGGAGTCGAGAGTTTTCGATTAACTCTGGATAGCGGCGGTCCGACGCATCGGGTCAAGCCCCGGTATTACAGTCTAACTAAATAAAACGTCATCCGGGAATGCGGGCAGCGCATGTCCGGGGTCTGCAAATGGCTCGCGTCATTCGTCGGGAGATCCCGGATAACGCCTGCGGCGTTTCCGGGATGACGTACTGTTTTAGTTTAGCTGCGTGCATTCCGGGGTGATGGTTAGATATTTCTTTGCAGTATTTCTGGCGTGGAGCCACATCTTCACCTCTGCGTTCTCCGCGTCCCCCGCGCCCTCTGCGCGAACCCCAAGGCGATACTCCATCGGCCTGAACACTACCGACTACTGGCAGCGACTACACGGAATGCAGCGATCCAGCTAATCGAGGAGTATGGTTTCGCCGATCTTCACCGGCTCAAACTGCTCTATGGGTAATCCGCGATTCGCCATTTCTTCGCGCAGCAGGGCTGGCGGTTCGAAGGCGGGTTCGATGGTGAGCTGGAAAGTACCCCAGTGTATCGGCAGGCTTTGTTGGGCGCGTACATCCCGGTGTATGTCGATTGCCTGCGCCGGATCTACGTGCGAGGCGCCCATGAAGTAACGCGGCGCATAGGCCCCGATCGGTATCATCGCCAGTCGGAAGGGCCCGAGACGCTCACCAATTTCACGGAAGTATTCTTCGTTATAAGCGGTGTCACCGGCAAACCAGCTCTTGAAGCCGGCAATATCTACCGACCAGCCACCCCACAGACTCTTGTTGGTATCCCAGGGAGTACGCTTGGACCAGTGTTCGTTGGGGGTAAAGGTAACCAGCACTTCATCGTTGAAGCGATGGCTTTGCCACCAGTCGAGTTCGATCACACGCTCAGCTGAAATACCGCGCTCGATAAACCAGGCTTTCAAGCCCAGCGGCACGTACCAGAGTACCGAGTTGCCGAACATATCCACGGTGCGGTGATCGAGGTGATCGTAGTGGTTATGCGAAATCACGATAAAATCGATTTCAGGCATTTCCTCAAACTGTAGCGCCGGTGCGGTAAAACGCGGCTTCACGTAAAACTCGTAATAAAACGGATAGCGGGTTAAATGCGGATCGGTGAGAAAACTAACGCCCTTGTACTGTAACAGTGTGGTGGCGTGTCCAATCCAGGTGGCGCGTGGGCTGCTTGCGTAGGAATTGACCAGCGCGTGATCTACTTCCGCTACTATCGCCTCTACCTGGGCAGGATCACGCGGCGGTGGATCATCTTCGCGCATACGCATGAACAGGTGCCCAAAAAAAGCACCCTGCTTCTTGCTGACAAACTCACCATCTCCATGGTGCGCCAGGGTCTGGTCATAAACGACACCATTGGAGACACCACAGCCCGCTAACAACAGGCTGAGCATGACAGCGATGCCTAAGGTTGCTACAGGGACTCCGGGGATCGACAGTTTCATCGCGCAAGCATAACCCAATGTACAGCAGGGTTTCAGGCGGTGGGTGATTTTTCCTGCAAATATAATTGCAGCTGCACAGCCGAGAGGGGTTTGCTGAAAAAGTAGCCCTGATAGTACTTGCATCCATTGTTTCGCAATAGCGCGAACTGTTCGGCGGTTTCGACGCCTTCGGCAACCACATCGAGGCCGAGGTGTTTCGACATCGCCAGGATCGAGCCAACCATGGCCTCGTCTCCCGCATCCTCGCAAATATCCATGACGAAGGAACGATCGATCTTGAGATGGCTGACCGGCAGGTTTTTCAAATGGCTCAGCGACGAATAACCCGTACCGAAATCGTCCAGCGAAAAACGGATGCCGCGCTGCTTCAATAACTCCATCTTGGCGATGGCATCATCCACGTTGTGAATGATGTTGTGCTCGGTGACTTCGATAATAATGTTATGCGCGGCGTCACCAAAATTGTCGAGCTGACCATGCACAAAGTCGACGAACTGGTGATCACGAAACTGACGTGGGCTGATATTGATGCAAATTCTCATATCGTCGCGCCAGCAACCTTCGGCCATCCATTGCGTCATCTGCTTCAACGCGGTTGCAAACACCCAGTTACCAACTTCGAGAATCTGCCCGGAGGATTCGAGCACATCGAGAAACTCTCCGGGTTCCAATATGCCCTGCTCGGGGTGTTCCCAGCGGATCAGGGCTTCGGCACCGATGACATTCATCGACTCATCGACCAGAGGTTGGTAGTAAAGCCTGAACTGATCTTGTTTGAGCGCCTGACGTAGTTGTATTTCGAGCTGTAACTGACGCGATACTGCGGTGCTCATGCCCTCGCTGAAAAATTCCAGCCGGTTTCGCCCCTCTCTTTTTGCCTGATACATGGCGGTATCGGCAAAACGCAGCAAATCATCCCCGTCGAGTTCGTCAGTGGAGATCATGGTAATGCCTATGCTGGCGGTGATGTGTAACTCGGATTCGCCTATCTTGCATTCGCGCGCGATCTCTGCACGAATCTTGTTGGCGGCGTCGCGCGTCTGGGTGACAGCTTCCATATCGTCATTACTGAGACTGGACAGTATGACGATAAATTCATCGCCACCGATACGGGCAACGGTATCGTCTGCGCGTAAATGAGTTTTCAGCCTTTGTGCGATTTCCTGCAGTAGCAAGTCACCCATTGGGTGACCCAGTGAATCGTTTATATACTTGAAATTGTCCAGGTCGATGAACATCAAGGCACCCTGGTTATGGTTGCGATTCACTCGCGACATTTCCATTTCCAGCCTTTTCAACAGTTCATTGCGATTTGGCAATACGGTCATTGCGATGGGATATCAACACCTGCGAAGTCAGCACCTCTTCCGAACCACGAGCGAGAAAGGTTGTTTCCTCGGTCCAGGTCCCTTCGCGGATAGCGCCCGGAATACCCTCGGATAGTATCTTGCGCGCGTCATCTTCGGAGTGGAAATCGGCCAGACGAATGCTGCTGATATCCTCACTCTTGTCTATGCCTAAAAGGCTCCTGCCGGCCTGATTGATGTAGGTTAGAAAGCCATCGAGATTGGCAATGCAGATCAAATCAGGGGTCGCCTCAAGTATTGCGGTTAAGCGGTTCTGGCGCTCAATGGCCAGTTTCTGGTCGATAAGCAGGCGCCATTCGCGCATTACCCGGCTGGCGGTTCGCGGCAGGGATTCCATGGTTTCCCTGGTTTTGACAATATAGTCAGCTGCACCCGATTT
>CAXBMV010000418.1:0-3760 GCA_963976575.1 uncultured Gammaproteobacteria bacterium
CAACCTGTTCACCGAGCACCGGTTTAGCCAGTAGGCAGATAAATAAAGGGGCGGTATAAAACAGCGCGACCGCTTCGGCAAAAGGCATGGATGCGAGACCGAGAAAGAAGAACATATTCGCCAGCACCAGCATGGAGCCGCGCAGCAGGTGCAGGGCCGGCCTGCGTGTTTTCAGTGTGGTCATGCCGCCCTCGAGATGGACGATGACGAAAATTACCAGCAATGCGAACAGCGAGCGTAGCAGGACGATTTCGTGTAGCGCTAGCTGCGGACTCAGCCATTTGATGATGGAATCGCTCAGTGTCAGCATGACGAGCGCAGCAACCAGACAGAGTATTCCCTGGGAATTGGGTTGGATTAGCGCAAACGGATTTTTAAATTGCATGAGTCGAACGGCATTCGCTCAGGCGAAAGCAGGGGAATGACTCGTTGAATGATCTGCGCAGGGCCTGTGGTTTGAGCGGAAAATGCCGATCACAGTCCTTCGAAACCCTGTAACACGTTGACCGCGTTGATACCGATTTCATCGACCGCGTAACCGCCTTCCATGATGAACAGGCTGGGCAGCTTCAATCGGCCTATGGTCGCTCCGTAGCGTTTGAAATCGTCGCTGCTGAGCTTGAAGAATGAAATCGGGTCGTGTTCGAAAGTGTCTACCCCTAGCGATATGACCAGCGCGTCGGGACCGTAATCGTGAATCTTTTGACAGGCATCTTCGAGCGCAGCGCCCCAGGTTTTGAAATTGGTGCCCGGGCCCATCGGATAGTTATGGTTGAAACCCTCGCCATCGGCCTCGCCTGTTTCGTCGGCATAGCCGAGAAAATGCGGAAAGGCTTCTTTTGGATCGCCGTGCAAGGATACAAACAGCACATCGGAACGGTTGTAAAAAATTGACTGGGTACCATTACCGTGATGAAAATCGACATCGAGAATAGCAACCCTCGAAGCGCCCTGGTCGAGAAAGGCCTGCGCCGCTACCGCCGCGTTGTTGATAAAACAATAGCCTCCATACATGTCTCCGGCCGCATGGTGTCCGGGCGGGCGGCATAACGCGAAGGCATCCCTGGCGCCTTGCTGTATCACTGCCTGCGCGGTCAGGGCGACGTCGGCACTGGCGCGCGCGGCTTCCCAGGTGCCGCTGGAAATGGCGGTTTCGGCAGCCAGCGCGTAGTAACCGAGCTTGCCATCGATGTGGTTGGGTATGCGTTGCTGCATGCTGCGCGCCGGCCAGCAGGTGGGGATGGCTTCGCCCTTGTAGCCGGCGGCCAGCCATTCGTCCCAGCAGGTTTCGAGGAAGCGGATGAAGCCGGTATCGTGAATCCGCGCTATCGCCTCTATGCCAAATTCATCTGGCGCACGCACATCGCCAAGCTTAACCTGGCGCAATCTTTCGAGTACATATTCGGCGCGCTGCGGGCATTCGAATGGTGTTACCAGTTGCCCACCGTACAACTCGGTGCTGGGGCTGCGCAATTTGTGATGGTCGCTATAAATTGTAAGCATGGCAAGACTCTTGCTGGGTTCGCGAATCTTCTAGTAGATGCAAAAGCGGGACGGAATGCAAGCGGCAGGTCCAGCTTAATTGGCTTGAGAATTACTGTTTGTGCCTCTTTTGAATAAGTCGGCAAGTATTAGTCGAGGGGAGAATTTGCCGGGAGATTTCAGAACAGGCTAAGAGCCGGCATAATGCCGCGCCGGACGATGCCGGCGCGGGGCGGTTATTCAACCTTGAAACTTACTGCAATACCTTGGTCCACACCCGGTCGTAAAGCTTGATCGACTTGGAGCTGCAGGTTTCGCTGAAGTGTACCGGTACGCTGGAATCGACATTGATTTCGGGTGCTGTGCCCAGCGCAGGGTCGATGTATTTGGCGATTGCCTTTGCATCCAGCGGCGATGAGTAGCGGTTATGATTCGAGACGGCGGCCCCGTTTTTCGCATCCATCATGAAATTGATGAATTTTTCCGCGTTCGCCTTGTTGGGCGCACCCTTAGGTACAACCATGCTGTCGAACCAGCCGATAATACCTTCCTTGGGGTGTACGTATTTTAAATTGGTTACGCCATCCCTGATTCGCGCTTTCATCGAATAGCCGTCCCATTGACTGCTGACCATGACTTCGCCGCTGGCCAGGTTGGTAATCATGGTTTCGGAGTTATAAGTCTTGACGTGCTTCTTTTGCTTGATCAGCAGTTCCTGCACTTCTTTCATTTGCTTCGGGTTTTCGTTGCATTGCGGATAGCCGAGGTACATCAAGGCCAGCGGGATGACTTCGTCGGGGGTGCGGAATACCTGCAACTTGCCGGATACGGATGCATTCGGCTCGAAGAATTCGCGCAGCGAATTGCCCGGGCCATCGTAACCATCCATGTTGATCGAAAACGACGTGGTTCCCATCTGCCAGGGTGCGCTGTATTCCTGCTTCGGATCCCAGGGCGGATTCTGCCAGCGCTTGTCGACGTTCTTGTAGTTGGACATGGCCTTGACCGGAATCTTTTCCAGCATGCCTTCATCGATCATGATGGTAACGAAGTTTTGGCTGGGCACGACGATATCGTATCCGGTTGCACCGGATTTTAATTTAGCCAGCAGGGTTTCGTTGGAGTCATAGGTATCCATGTTGACCTTGATGCCGGTTTCCATCTCGAATTTTGCAATCAGGTCATCGGGTGTATAGTCGACCCAGTTGTAAAAGTTTACTTCTTCCGCAGCCATCACGGAGCTGCTGAATAGTGCCGCAACTGCGAGTAAGCCAGTCTTCTTTAAAATGCTAGTGGGCATTGATAGTCCCCTCGTTTTGTTTAGAGATAAACCAGTAAATTCCGACCAGGGTCAGCGAGACCAGGAAGAGGACGGTAGATACTGCATTAATTTCAGGTGAAACACCTAAACGGATCATGCCGTAGATATACAACGGCAGTGTTGTGGCGCCGGCGCCGGCGACCATCAACGAAATAATGAAATCATCGATGGAAATGATGAATGCGAGTATTCCCCCGGCAATTATGCCGGGTTTGAGCTGAGGCAAAACGACATACCACAGCACCATGAAGGCGAAAGGAATGCAAAACACGATGTGCGCGATGATGATAGACATCAGCCCCAGCGGCAGTTTGATCGCCGCGAAAAAGGTCAGCGTAGCCACCGCCGTGGCTATTTCCGGCACCAGCAAAGGCAGACTGATTATGCCAAGGCTCAGGGTTTGACCGCGGAAATGGCCCCGCGATAACACCAGCGCGGCCATGGTTGCGAACAGCGTAGAGGCGACAGTGGCTACCGCGGCGACCACCAGGCTGTTGGTTATCGCGTTCTGAATCGCCTCGTTGGAGAAGGCCTTGACGTACCACTTGGTACTGAACTCGGTCCACACCTGGGCGATGCGGTTATCATTGAATGAATATCCGATCAGCACCGCGATAGGTCCATAGAGGTAAACAAAGAACACGCCGGTCCAGATTTTTAGCCAGGGGAACCTGCCCTTGCCCGCGTTGCTGCTTGCCCTGCCGATATTGCTCGCCATGGCCTAGCTCCTCGACTCGCTACGACGCGAGGCGCGTATATAAAACCAGGAGCCTATGCCAACCATGATCAGCAGCAGCATGGTCAGCGCACCGCCGAAGGGCCAGTTTCGTGCCGAGGAGAATTGAAACTGGATCAGGTTGCTGAGCATCATTTTCTTACCGCCGCCGAGTACCGATGGCGAGATAAAGTCACCCAGACTGAGCACGAAAACGAGTATGCAACCGGCGATGATGCCAG
>CAXBMV010000419.1:0-3749 GCA_963976575.1 uncultured Gammaproteobacteria bacterium
ACCGAATCCTGATAAAGCGGTACCGGTATCGCACCTATGGCCTGTGCCGCAGTCATGCCCCAGTAAAGCCTTGGGCGGTTATCACCGACGATGGCGAGCTTGTCGCCGCGCTTCAGACCGAGACTGGCAAGACCACAGGCGAGTGCGCGGATTTCGTCGGCGACCTCTACCCAGTTCCATGATTGCCATATGCCCAGATCTTTCTCCCGAATCGCATCGCGCCGCGGGCGCAGCCGTGCGTGGCTGAGCATCAGCTTGGGAAAAGTATCCAGTGCTGTATCGATTTCCGGTTTATCCATGAGGTTTGGGTCGTACTTCGGTTTTAGCCTGCCTGCGCTGCCGATTTATAATTTTATGCGGCTAATTTACACCAAAGTTAGCATAACTTCCCCCTTTTATAATTTGCTGCCGCGGATTATGCTCGCGTTATTTGGTTTGGACAGCAGCCAATGGAAAAGATTGCAAACGAACTATTTGTCAGTGACTACCAGAGCCAGGGTCATGTATTCCCGTTACAGGTGATCAGCGCGCAACAGGCGGCGACTTATCTTTGCGATTTCAACGCGATGATGCAGCAGCTCGGTGATCAGCGTCTCGGATACAAGGCACAAATCAATCAGGTGCACGTGGTAGCCCGCTTTGCCAGCGAGATAGTGCGCAACCCGGCCATACTCGATGCGGTCGAAGCCATTATCGGTCCCGACATACTCGTCTGGGGATCCACTTTTTTTCTCAAGCCGCCGCAAAGTAAGGGTTTTGTCAGTTGGCATCAGGACCTGCGTTACTGGGGTCTGGCTGACAGCGAAGCGCTGGTGAGCGCCTGGCTGGCGCTGGGACCGGTCAATCGAGACAATGGCTGCATGCAATTCCTGCCGGGATCGCATGCCGCTGGCCTGGTCGAACATGTCGACCAGTTCGAGTCCGACAATATCCTCACCCGGGGTCAGCACGCGCGCGTGGCTCCGGACGAGGAGGAGATAGTGCATGTCGAGCTGGAAGCGGGGCAAATGTCGCTACATCATGGTTATCTGCTGCATGCCTCTGCGCCAAACCACTCGACGCAGCCGCGCATCGGTTACAACATTAATTTTATCGCCCCGCATAATCGACAGGTAGTGGCGCAAACCGATTATGCGATGCTGGTTCGAGGTGAGGATAAGCATGGGCATTTTACCCTGGTGCCGCCGCCCGAGGTGGATTTCGACGAAGCCGCGATGACCTGGCATAAGCGCATACTCGACGCCCTCGACGAGACTATCTACCAGGGCGTCAAACCGACCTGAAGCCGGTTTGGGTGAGGGCCTACTCGTCGTAGCGGTAAAAACCGCGCCCGCTCTTGCGGCCGAGGTAACCGGCGTCGACCATTTGCTGCCAGATCGGGCAGGGGCGGTATTTAGAGTCGCCGAAGCCCTCGTGTAACACCTTGATCACCGCGTAACAGGTATCCAGCCCGATCAGGTCAGCCAGCATCAGTGGCCCCATCGGATGGGCCATACCCAGCTTCATGATTTCGTCTATGCCGGCAGCGCTGGCAAGGCCCTCGGAGTAGACGTAGGCGGCTTCGTTGATCATTGGAATGAGAATGCGGTTGGCGACAAAGCCGGGGCTGTCCTTGGCCTCGACTGGCACCTTGCCAATGAATTCGCTGAGCTGGTGTACCGCCTGATAAGTGGCATCGCTGGTTTGCAGTGCGCGGATTACTTCGACCAGCGCCATCATCGGCACCGGGTTCATGAAATGCATGCCTATGACCTGGTCGGCGCGTTGGGTGACACCGGCGATGCGCGTCAACGATATCGAAGAAGTGTTGCTGGCGAGGATTGCGTCGGCCTTACAGCTGGCGTCGAGCTGTTTGAAGATGTCGAGTTTCAGCGCTTCATTTTCGGTGGCGGCTTCTATGACGATATCAACCTCGGCGAGCGCATCGAAGCTGGTCGCGGTGCTGATATTGGCGAGCGCAGCCTGCTTGTCCGCTGCGCTGATTTTTTCCTTCTTGATGAGGCGATCGAAACTGCCGGCGATGGTCTTCAAACCTGCATCTACACGATCCTGCGCGATGTCCTGCATGATTACCTGCAGTCCGGCCGCTGCGCAAACCTGCGCAATGCCATTACCCATGGTTCCGGCGCCAATCACGCCGACTGTCTTGATTGTCATGTTGTGTCTCTGCTGAGAAAAGATGTGGGCGGATTATATAGTCTGGCCAGGGTTTTGACGATGGACTGAGAGTGTGCAGTTTGTTTGATGGACTAATAGCGTTGCATTCGTCTGGAGATCCCGGACAGCTGCTTCGCAGCTTCCGGGATGACGGTTAGTTTTTTGGGGTTGAATCGTTAATGAATTTAATAAATTAGCCCGTCATCCCGGAATGCGCGCAGCGCATGTCCGGGATCTCCCGACGCATGACGCGATGGAATTCGAAGATCCTTCGTAGCTGCTTTGCAACTTCCGGGTGTGCAGGGACGTTTAGCGTGGTATTTGTTTGGAGATCCCGGATAGCTGCTTCGCAGCTTCCGGGATAAGCGCCGCTTTGGGCGGCGCTTACATATTCCTTCGATACTGTCCGCCTACTTCGAACAGGGCGTTGGTGATTTCGCCCAGCGAGCAGTAGCGTACCGCATTGACCAGTTCGCTGAACACATTGTCGTTGTTGATTGCGGCGTCGCGTACGCCTTGCAGGGCGGCCTCGGCGTGCTCGCGGTGGCGTGCCTGGAAGTCGCGCAGGCGAGTAATCTGGCTTTGTTTTTCTTCATCACTGGATCGTGCCAGCTCTATCTCGTAGTCTTTATTGCCTTCCGGGTTGAGGAAGGTGTTCACCCCGATCAGCGGCAGCGAGCCATCGTGCTTGCGGTGTTCGTAGAGCATGGATTCGTCCTGAATCTTGCCGCGCTGGTAGCCGGTCTCCATCGCCCCGAGTACGCCGCCGCGCTCGGAGATGCGTTCGAACTCCTGCAGCACGGCTTCTTCGACCAGTTCGGTCAACTGCTCGATGACGAAGGCGCCCTGATTCGGGTTTTCATTGCGGGCCAGCCCCCATTCGTTATTGATGATCAACTGTATCGCCAGCGCTCGGCGCACCGAATCGCCGGTGGGCGTGGTGATGGCCTCGTCGAAGGCGTTGGTGTGCAGGCTGTTGCAATTGTCGTAGACCGCGATCAGCGCCTGCAGGGTGGTGCGAATATCGTTGAAGTCCATTTCCTGCGCGTGCAGCGAACGGCCCGATGTCTGGATATGGTACTTCAGCTTCTGGCTGCGTTCGTTGGCGCCGTAGCGCTGCTTCATCGCCACCGCCCAGATACGCCGTGCGACGCGGCCCATGACGGTGTATTCCGGGTCCATGCCATTGCTGAAAAAGAAGGACAGGTTGGGAGCGAAGTCGTCGATGTTCATGCCGCGCGCGAGGTAAGTCTCGACGAAGGTGAAACCGTTGGCGAGGGTAAAGGCGAGCTGAGATATCGGGTTGGCCCCGGCCTCGGCGATGTGATAGCCGGAAATCGACACCGAGTAAAAATTACGGATGCGATGGTTGATAAAGTACTGCTGGATGTCGCCCATCATTTTCAGCGCAAACTCGGTTGAAAAAATGCAGGTATTCTGACCCTGGTCTTCTTTCAAAATGTCGGCCTGTACCGTGCCGCGAATATTCTCCAGCGACCAGGCCTGTATCTTTTCTACTTCCTGGTCGGTGGGCGCGCGCTGGTTGTCGGAGACGAACTTGTCGAGCTGTTGTTGCATCGCCGTGTTCAGGT
>CAXBMV010000420.1:0-3715 GCA_963976575.1 uncultured Gammaproteobacteria bacterium
GAAGAATTTACCCAGGCCGATTACAGTACAACCCGCGAGTATGGTGGCACTGGTCTGGGCCTGGCCATTACCAGGAAACTGGTGGCCCTGATGGACGGGGAGATAGGGGTTGATTCGGTTGCTGGAGAAGGGAGCTGTTTCTGGGTAAAACTGCAGCTGCCATTTTGCGAGGCGCCGGAGCCCTTGTCAGAGTCGTCTCTCGATGGCATAAAAATTCTGTTTATCGACGACAATCGCGAAAACAGGCGTATTTTCAAACGCATGCTCGAACACATGGGCGCTGAAGTGACTCTGCTGGACGAAGCGGCACAAGCCATCGGCTTGCTGCGTACAGCAAAAAATAGCAACAGACCGTTTAGCATTGCCATTCTCGACCACAATATGCCGGACATAACCGGCCTGGAGTTGGGCACGGACATTCGCGCTGACCCTGCATTAGACAATGTGAAGCTGCTTGTATTTTCTTCGATAGGTCAAAAAGGCGATGCCGCGAAATTTTCCGAAGCTGGTTTCAACGCCTATTCAAACAAACTGAGCCGTTATGAGCCACTGCGCACAATGTTGGCAGCCATGCTAGGGCACAGTCCGGGACAGCCAATTATCACTATGCACAGTATCGAAGACGCCAGACACATCGAGGAGAGTGTGTGGCCACGTTTTGAGGCTTCGATATTACTGGTCGAGGATCTTCCGCCGAATCAAATGGTTGCGAAAAAGCTACTGCAGAAAATGGGAGTTAGCGTGAAAGTTGCAAACAATGGACTAGAGGCAGTAGCAGCGGTGGAGAGCAATCAGTTTGACCTGATATTCATGGACTGCCGAATGCCGAAAATGGATGGCTACGAAGCCACCCGGAGGATTCGTAGCAGAGAACGCGACCTGCAAATAAATCCCCTGCCTATTATTGCGCTTACCGCTAATGCCTTTAACGACGATCGCCAGCTTTGTACCGATGCCGGCATGGACGATGTCATTACCAAACCGATTCGGCGCTCAGATTTGTTTAACTGTTTGAAACAATGGTTGCCGCAGGCAGAAATTAGCAGTCCTCGCTAGGGAAGGGCACCCGGTTCTGGTTACAATGCTGTCCCTGTCATTTCAATGAAACTGGAAGCGAACTTTGAGCTCAACCCAGGATAGCTCCGATCGACCCTTGCTGGGTATTATGCTAATGCTCGGCGGCATTGCGGCATTTTCAATCATGGACGCGGTCATCAAATGGTTAACCGCGGATTACCCGATTGCCCAGGTAGTCGCGTTACGCAGTTGGTTCGGTTTGCCGTTACTGGCAATTTTTGCGCTCTACGGGAAAAGCCTGAAGTCGTTGGTGACACGGCGCCCGCTGGTGCACGTCACCCGCTACCTGCTGGTACTTTTGCTGAGTTTCAGTTTTTTCTGGGGTCTGTCACAAATGAAACTGGTGGATGCCATCGCAATAACATTCGCGGCACCAATATTTATCACTCTACTATCAGTGCCGCTACTAAAGGAGACGGTTGGTCTGCAGCGCTGGCTTGCCATACTCGTGGGTTTCTGTGGTGTGCTGATCATGTTACGACCGGGTCCTGGCGTTTTCCAGTGGGCGGCGCTGGTGGTACTCGGCAGCGTGCTTGTCTACGCACTGTTGATGATTACCACGCGGGCATTCAAGGCGACAGAGACGACCACCGCGTTACTGCTTTACCCGCAGCTGGGTATGTCGCTGACTGGAATCCTGCTGGCACCATTTTTCTGGGTGCCCCCCGATGGCTTCGACCTGCTCCTGTTTGCGCTAGCGGGCTGTTTCGGCAGTATCGGTGTAGTTTGTGTCACCCATGCCTTCCGCCTTGGCGCGGCGGCCGTGATCGCACCATTCGAGTATTCCGCTCTCATCTGGGCCAGCCTGCTGGGTTACCTGCTGTGGGGCGAGTTACCTGACAGCTATACCCTGATCGGGGCGTTTGTCGTGGTATCTAGTGGCCTGTACATTATTTATCGCGAACGCATTAAAGTGGGCAGGGTGCAGGCCCAGCTTTCCAGCCTGAGCGCAGACGACAATCTGTAGTCTCTTTCCAGCGCCGTATCTGAGATTCGCTTTTAGCTAGCAGAGCGCGTCTGAAATGCGCCTGCAATGTAGCAGGCAAAAGTGCTCAGATAAGTTTTTTTGAGCATTTCCAGGGCAGAGGTTCGACTCAGGCCTTACCCATCCTCTGAAATAACCGACTCATGTCCCATGCTATTTAAAGGCTGGGATTACTTGTGATCCAACTCACAAGAAATTCATATATTTGGCAATAGTAGCGCTATTCCCCTTTACTTGGTGTTTGAAAAGAGTGATAAATACGCTCTGCCACCTGGCATTTATCCATTGCACCTCCCGCCTTGGGAGCAGCTTGTCAGTGATAGGGTTAACAAAGCTAATTGCACGCGAACGGATATTCGCCTTCTGGTATACGGAAACTTTGCCAGGGCTTTAGCTTATGTCAAAAAGACAATATGGATTTACCTTAGTAGAGATCGCAATTGTACTGGCCATAGTCGGCCTGCTCATCGGTGGTGTGCTAAAGGGACAGGACATGCTCACCAGTGCTCGCCTCAAACGTTTCGAAAGTGATAATTCCGGTATAGCAGCGGCGGTTGCAAGCTATCAGGATCGCTACATGGTATTACCCGGGGATGATGGCCGCGCTTCGCAGCGATTCTCGATCTACTTCGATGGATCGAATGACCCTGCTGCAGAGGACATCGACGGAAATGGCAATGGTAGTATCGAAGGAAACTGGCTGGGGCTGGCGAATAGCGAAACTGCCAATAGCTGGAAGCATTTGCGTGCCAGCGGACTTATTCCGGGCGGTGGTGATGATGACTCCCAGCCAAGCAATGCCTTCGGCGGGCGCATCGGCATCAGGGATGGTGCCATGTTACTGGCTGGACACGTCACCGTATTCGGATCTATCGACGGGCCGGCCGCCAAAATTATCGAAAGTCGTCTCGACGATGGCGCACCGCTGAGCGGTCGCATACAGTCCGATTTCACCGCCGTGCAGATCGATGGCGTCATTGCCAGCAGTGCTGGCGCGGTTTACCTCGATTCTCTCGAATACTTCATGGCGGTACGATTGTAAAGTAGTCCAGGGCTCGACAGTTCACTGAATACTCAATCAGCGGTCGCTCACCTCAGTCGATACAATCACGTTGCTATTTGACGCAGGTCAAGGCCTGTCAATACTGCCTCCTCTAGCATCCCCATATCTGCCAAAAGCAAACATAGGGATCGCTTACAATGAGTTACGAGCATACTTTTTCGCCCAAACGCCTGTGGTTAATCCTGATAGGCAGTACCGCGATAACCCTGTCGGTATTGCTTTATTACGGTTCCGAGATTTACCAGAAAGCGCCGCCATTTCCGTTCGATGTCGTCAGCGAGTCCGGGGAGATGGTGTTTGACCGACAGCAAATGCTTGACGGGCAGGACGTGTGGCGGCAACTCGGTGGTATGGAAATGGGCAGCATCTGGGGGCATGGCAGCTACCTGCCGCCAGACTGGACCGCGGACTGGATTCGCAAAGAATCGGACTCCCTGTTGCAACAATGGGCGTTGCGAGACAGAGGCGTCAGTTTCGAAGCGCTCGGTGTAGAAGATACGGCAGCATTGCATGCCCGTCTTCAGGCCCGCGTCAGGCCGAATCGCTTCGACGAAATCAGCCAGTCGATAACGGTCTCCCAGGATCGCGTC
>CAXBMV010000421.1:0-3693 GCA_963976575.1 uncultured Gammaproteobacteria bacterium
CCAATCTTGAATTCATGGGTAATGCCGGACTATTAAACGAGGTGGGTCAAGCCGCCGAAAGTGGTGATTTGATTATTGCTGTTTTGGCAAACGACAAGGAAAGTGCAGAAATGGCTTTGAGCCAATCCAGGTCCTTGCTTGACGAACCGCGTTCAAATGCAACCGATGAGAACAGCTGGCAACCCCGAACACTTCGAGCAGCCGTAAAACTGGCGCCGGATTCGAGTCTGGTGTTGATTTCAGTGCCTGGCGATTTCGCTATTGCAGAAGCGCGTAAAGCCATTCGCCGGGGCTTACACGCGATGATTTTCAGCGACAATATTCCCGTCAGCGAAGAGGCCGCCTTGAAGCAGGAGGCCCGTGAGCTGGGGCAACTGGTCATGGGGCCTGACTGTGGGACCTCGATCATCAATGGTGTACCGCTCGCATTTGCCAACAAATTACCGCGCGGCGACATTGGAATTATCGGTGCGTCCGGAACGGGGATTCAGGAAGTATCCTGCCTGATCGCTCAATACGGTGGCGGCATATCGCATGCTATCGGTGTCGGTGGGCGTGATTTGAAAAGCGAAGTGGGTGGCATTTCCACTTTAATGTCCCTCGATGCGCTCGATGCCGATGCGCTGACAAAGCATATTGTTATCGTCTCCAAGCCGCCGCCCGACGACATGATTGCAAAAGTCTTGCAGCGGGTTGGTGAAAGTGCCAAGCCGGCCACTATCTGTTTCATTGGCGCCAAAGCTTTAACCATGCCCGACAATGCTACCCAGGTATTCAGTTTGAAAGCGGCCGCCCAGTCGGCGATGGGTTTGCCTGCCGATAATGCTGCAAGCGACGAGATTCACCTGCCACAAGGAAAAAATCGGGTGGTTGGTTTGTTTTCCGGTGGAACTCTTTGTGCGGAAGCTCAGGTTATTTTCCATAACAACGATGAAAAGTTGACCTCGAATGCACCCATCCCAGGCGTGCCGCTGCTGACAGATGTGGACAGCTGCCATCTTTTACTCGATCTCGGTAGCGATGAGTACACGCGCGGTAAGCCACACCCGATGATTGACCCAACGGTCAGAGACGAGACTTTGATCGAGGCATTGGCAAGCGATAATGTCGCCATTATTCTGATCGACGTGGTGCTTGGTTTCGGGGCGCACCAGGACCCGGCTGGACACCTCGCAGATATCATCACGAATCACAGCAGTGACAATGGGCCTGCTATTGTCGCTTCGGTAACCGGCACGGAAGCGGATCCGCAAATACGCTCGACTCAAGTAGCGAAATTAACAGCTATCGGGGTGCAGGTCGCGCCGACCAACGCCGACGCCGCAAACTGGGCACTTGGCGCAATGCGTTCCAGCACCAAGAGTTTGTAGTGATTCCCGCATTCAAAATCCCGGATCGGATAGTTGTTGCTATAGGCGGCAATGCCACGCACCCGGAAGACATTGAGGGCACTTCAAGAGAGCAGAAATCTATCGCCGCCAGTACTGCCGAATCCCTGCTACCGCTGGCGATGCTGGACAATGAACTGATTATCACCCACGGCAACGGTCCGGTAGTGGGAAAAATTTTGATGCGGCAGGCACTGACCAGCGACAGGATTGCGCCTATGCCACTGGATATCTGTGTCGCACACTCGCAAGGCGGGATTGCCTATCTTCTGGTGCAAGCCATGGAGAATGCGCTGCGTAAGGCGGATAATCCACGCCACGTGGCCTGTTTGTTAACCCAGGTGGAAATTGATGCCGAGGATCCTGCCCTGGACAAGCCCAGTAAACCCATCGGTGCCTTCTACCAACCCGAGGAAGCAGCCCGCATCAGCGAGAAACTCGGGTGGCTGATGAAAGAAGACTCCGGACGGGGGTGGCGCCATGTTGTTCCTTCACCAAAACCCAAACACATATGCGACATTTCACTCATCCAGGAACTGGCCCAGAGAGGGTCGGTGGTTATTGCCGGTGGCGGTGGTGGTATTCCGGTTATTCGCGAAGATAAAGGCATTCGGCGTGGCATTGAGGCAGTCATCGACAAGGATCGTACCTCCGCTTTAATGGCCAATGTCCTCGGCATCAAGCTGTTACTGATCTTAACGGCGGTACCCAGGATATGTATCAACTTCGGCACAGCCGAACAGGAAGAACTGGATTACATCAGCAGACAGGACTTAAGCAGGCTCAAGGCCGAAGGTCACTTCCCTGAAGGCAGTATGGGGCCGAAGGTCGATGCCGCGCTTGAATTTCTCAAGGGTGGTGGTGAACGCGTGATCATTGCCCAGCTCGATCAGGCGATGCTCGCCCTGCGCGGTGAAGCAGGCACCCACGTAGTCGCTGATGTTGCCTGATCAAACTGGCCGGTTTCAGTTACCGGTGCAACTGGCTGGCAGTGTGGCATCAGGGATTGTAGATAAAGCCGGCCCTGGTCGTATCGCGGCCCTGTTTGACTCGAGTTTTTATATAGAGACAGCGGATGGTCTTGTTTGCCTGGGCAATGAGAATCTCGCTGCTTCGCCTTTGAATCTGGCGACCACAGCTCCACCAGCCACCAATTGGCGAGCCAGCGGTATGCAGCTTCATCAGAAGGTCAGTATTTCCCAACAGGCTATCAGTGTCGGAAATCGATTTAGCTTCCCCTTGTCCGGCATGCGTATCTGGTCCCCGGCATTGCTAGCGCCCTGTTGTAAGCTTGATTTAGAACAGGGTCTTGAGTGTTTCCGTATGGCATGTAAACACTACGAGGCATTGGATGGCCTGGATTATTTTCCTGTTGCCAGATCCCGCCCTCAACAAAGCCTCGACACAGGCGCTGTAGCGCGAAGGCCGATCAGGGCGCTGCGAGAATGGTTGGCCTCTCTTTTGCGAAACCCCGATAACAAGATTCTGTTGGACCTGGATTCGGTGAAACCATTGATGGGACTAGGCCCGGGACTGACACCCTCGGGCGACGACTTTATCGGTGGCGTGATGCTGGCGCTGAACACTCTGCATGAAAAAAAGATTTGTCGACTGCTTTGGCAGTCGATCAGGCAGGCGTCCGAGGAAATCAGCAATCCCATTTCTCATGCCCATCTCAAAGCAGCATCGCTGGAAGGCGGCAATAGCAATATTCACCGTTGCCTTGCGGCAATTCTAACGGGCAATCCCGAAACGATTCAGCACTGCCTGCCTGACATTGACCGGATCGGTCATAGCTCCGGTTGGGATATTATGGCCGGGGCGGTATTCGCATTTGAATGCTGGCTCGAAGCGCGATCCTACAAGCCAAAACATAATCAATTAGCGGAATAAATCTATGCTTCAGACAACAAGATCCTATCGCGGTATGGTTACCGCGCCACACAACCTGGCGGCGCGGGCAGGTTTACGGGTTCTCGAAGAAGGCGGCAACGCGATCGAAGCGATGATTGCTGCTGCTGCCACAATTGCGGTTGTTTATCCGCATATGAATAGTCTGGGTGGCGATAATTTCTGGCTTATTCATGCTCCCGGCAAGGATGTTGCCGGCATCGATGCCTGTGGAGGCGCGGCCCAGCTGGCCGATATTGCTTTCTACAAAGATCAGGGATATGACGCCATTCCGTCACGAGGAAGTCTGGCTGCACTGACGGTAGCCGGGGCGGTTTCCGGCTGGTATGAAGCATGGAATTTCAGCCGCGAGTCCTGGGGGGGGAAGCTCCCTCTCGCACGCTTGTTCGAAGAT
>CAXBMV010000422.1:0-3670 GCA_963976575.1 uncultured Gammaproteobacteria bacterium
GTTGCTTGAGCGTTTTCAGCGTATTGACCACGGTATCGCTGGCTTCGATATCTTCGAGGACTTCGAGTACCGTTTGCCGGGGAGGTATTACCACGCGGTCGGCATCCTGCAGAAAATACTCGGTGAGGTTGATAAAGGCCTTGTGATTTCCGACCAGATTGTCGAGGCCGATATCGATATAAGTGTTCAGCATTACCTGAGAGGTTGCTGAGTCACCGTCAATTACACCGGCCTGTTGCATATCCTCGCCACCCCTGAACAGTAGCTCGTAGGCGTAGATTTCGAGCTTGCGATCAAAAATAGGCTGACGGCCAATGAAGATATCGGACATGTGTAGTTCTCAGTTGAATCACTGGAGTTTAGCTATAAATCCGGAAATATCTCTAATGGATTAGTGAATCGAATAACCGCCAAGCAACGACTGCCGAATCTGTTCACCGGCGCTGCTGCCGATGCGCTCGGCGATACGTTCGAGCAGGTCTCGTTTTGGCGTGAAATCGACTATATTCTCTGCTTCGAGCTCGCGCGAAACGCTACGACTGGTACCGTATCCATCCACCAGACCGAGGCTGAGTGCTTTTTCCCCGCTCCAGATGAGGCCGCTGAAAAGCGCTTCATCATTGCCCAGTCGTTCGCCCCTGCCCTGTTTTACCGCGTCTATGAAATGTTCATGCACTTCGCCCAGCATGGATTGCAAGTGTTCTTTCTGCGCCTGTTGCTCGGGCAGGAAGGGATCGAACAAGGCCTTGTTCTTACCTGCGATCAGCAGGCGACGTTCGACGCCCAGTTTTTTCATCAACTCGACAAAGCCGAAACTGTCCATGCGTACGCCGATAGACCCGACAAGACTGGATTTGTTGACATAAATTTTGTCGGCCGCAGCAGCGACAAAATAGGCACCGGAGGCGGCTATGTCGGTGACCACTGCGTAAACAGGAATATCGCTGTGGCTTTGCTTCAGGCGCATGATTTCATCGAAGATATAGGCGGATTGTACCGGGGAACCCCCGGGTGAATTGATTTCCAACACTATTCCGGCAGTATCGCTGTGCTCGAAAGCCGACTTCAATCCCTCGATCATGGTTTCCGCACCGGCCGCTTCGCCACTGGCGATAACACCAGACAATTTGATCAAAGCGGTATGCTTGTCGCCATCGGCTTTGCCGCCGACCATGCTGGAGCTGTTGTCGCTGAAGATAAACATTAGCGTGACCGCGCTGAGGTAGACGATGAAGAACAGCATGAAACCTATGCGCCAGCGACGCGCGCGGGTTTGCTCGCGTAAGGCTGCAAATACCAGGCGTTCTACTATCGGCTCCTGGCCCTGCCGGCCAGATGCGTTGTTGTTATCTAAATCACTCATTTTGGTTTCCGTGGATCTGAATTAAATGGTTCACCGCTGCTGTCAAGCAAACGCTCAAACTCGGCAGGTAAAGGCGCTTTGATGACAAGTTCGGGACTATAGTCACTGGCCGGCAATTTCAGACTGGCAGCGTGCAGCATCAGGCGCCTGATACCTTGTTGGCGCATGCTGCGATTAAACTCGGTATCGCCATACTTATCATCACCTGCGATTTCATGGCCCTCGGCCTGACAGTGCACCCGTATTTGATGGGTACGACCGGTAATGATTTCAACCTGGATGAGGCTATATAGCTCATTTTGCTGTAATAGTTCGACCAGGCTAAGCGCCGATTTGCCGCCCTCGTCGATATATACCCGCCTCTCCCCGTTTGACAGGGTGGTCTTATTCAGCGCATGCCTGATTTCTTTTGTCTGTCGGGGCCAGCGTCCTTTGACCACGGCGCAATAGCGTTTTTTCAGGCTATTGTCCTGCAGGCAGCGTTGCAGACATAGCAAAGCCTGGCGATGCTTGGCCAGTAACAGGCATCCGCTGGTATCGCGATCCAGGCGATGAACCAGCTCGATATCGTCGTCGGGGCGTAATTCCCGAACCAGGTCGATGACGCCGAATTGAATGCCGGACCCCGAATGTACCGCCAGTCCCGAGGGCTTATCCAGCACCAGCAAGTGCTCGCTTTCGTAGACGATGGACTGACGCAATTCTTCGAGTCGCTGCATCGGTAATTTAATGACGGGCTTATCCTTCCCTGGGGCCCGCATCGGCGGAATCCTGACCAGGTCACCGAGCTGCAGCTTGTAGTCCGGCTTGCTGCGCTTCTTGTTCACGCGCACCTCGCCCTTACGGATAATGCGGTAGATACGCGTACGCGGCACGTTATCGAGGATTTTCAACAGGAAATTGTCGAGACGTTGATTTAGTTGCGCAGCAGAAATTTCTACCATGCTGACAGCGGTTTTTTCGGGGATAATTGGATTCAATGTATGGCAGTCACAGCAATTTATGTTATATTTCGCGCCGTAGCATTGTACTGTCTATTTTCCAGACACACACTACCAAATCGGTTTTTTATAGGAAGCAAATGACTTAAACGTTTGTTTCCTAAAAGAATTAGTCCTGGTTCAACGCACAAGTCGTTTGACTTTGGGACCACTTTTAGACTCAGGCCCATGTACTGTCTCATATACACTGATTTTCTGATCAAGACTTTCCTGACCACGATCGGTTCTGTTCGAACCGCTACGCAGGCTTTTTGCCCTGCCCAAAAACAAATGGAAACGTCCACTACAGAATTCACAGGGATTGGTATTCGGCCTTCAACGCAAGGCAACTATTTCAATGAAACGAATTTTAATCAATGCAACTCAGGCCGAAGAGCTTCGAGTAGCTATGGTCAATGGCCAAAAACTTTACGACCTCGACATCGAAGTTCCGTCACGGGAGCAGAAAAAATCCAACATATACAAAGGTAAAATTACCCGCGTAGAACCCAGCCTCGAAGCGGCATTCGTCAATTACGGCGCCGACCGACACGGTTTCCTTCCCTTCAAAGAGATCGCCAAACAATACTTCGGTGATGTGCCGCGTGACGACAATGGCAAGCCACAAATAAAAGATGCTCTCAAGGTTGACCAGGAAATTATCGTCCAGGTCGAAAAAGAAGAGCGTGGAAACAAGGGTGCTGCACTGACCAGTTTTATCAGTCTGGCCGGCAGATTTCTCGTCGCCATGCCACAAAATCCCCGCGCTGGTGGCGTATCCCGCCGTATCGAAGGCGAAGATCGCGACGAACTCAAGAAGGTACGGGACGAACTGAAAATGCCCGAAGGCATGGGTGTGATCGTGCGTACCGCTGGTGTCGGGCGCTCCAGCGAAGAGATGCAGTGGGATCTCGATTACCTGGCCCAGGTCTGGGAAGCTATCGAGCAGGCAGCCAAGGAAAAACCCGCGCCATTCCTGATTTACCAGGAGTCTGACATCGTCATCCGCGCGCTGCGCGATCATTATCGTGCCGACGTAGGCGAAATTTTGATCGATTCGGACAAGGCCTATGCCCAGGCGCATGATTTCATGTCCATGGTCATGCCCGGTTCGCTGAGCAAGCTGAAGCTCTTTGAAGACAAGCTCCCCCTGTTCAATCGTTTCCAGATCGAAAACCAGATCGAATCTGCTTTTTCGCGTGAAGTTACCCTGCCCTCGGGCGGTGCCATTGTTATCGACCATACCGAGGCCCTGACCTCGATCGACGTTAACTCGGCGCGCGCCACCAAGGGCAGCGATATCGAAGAGACCGCAAAAAACACTAAC
>CAXBMV010000423.1:0-3665 GCA_963976575.1 uncultured Gammaproteobacteria bacterium
AATGCCATACGATCTCAGCAATTATCTGGTAATCGGTGTTTCATCCAGAGCACTTTTCGATCTCAGTAGAGAAAACCAGATCTACGAAAAGGAAGGCCTGGAAGCCTATTGCCGCTATCAACTCGATCATGAGAACGATGTACTCAAACCGGGTAGCGGGTTCGCTCTGATCGAGGCGATATTACGAGTGAATAGAATTGAGCCTTCGAACCCGTGGCAAAGTATTTAAACGCCTTCGACGTTGATTTATTTTTATCGGCGACCGAAGAAGACGTGCAGGCAGCGGTTAAATCTAACGTAGCAGCCGGTCTTATTTATGATGGCCCCAGTCACAACCACCTCGATCCGCGCGAGCAAATCAGGATAGCCTTCGATGGTGATGCCGTGCTGTTTTCGGAAGAATCGGAATTGATATACCAACAGCAGGGGCTGGAGGCATTTATCGAGCACGAAAAACTTAACGCGCAAAAGCCCCTGCCCGAAGGGCCGTTCGCGAAACTACTCAAAACCCTATCATTCCTGCAATTTGATCTGAATAAAAAGCCGCAGCAGGGCATTACCCCGATCCGAACCGCGTTAGTGACCGCGCGCAACAGCCCTGCCCACGAGAGGGTAATCCGCACCCTGCGTACCTGGAATGTCAGAATCGACGAAACATTTTTCCTTGGTGGCGTACCCAAGGACAAGATCCTCGAGTCATTTTCACCGCATATATTCTTCGACGATCAACTGGTACATTGTGATGCAGCCGCAAAGGTAGTACCTACTGCCCGTGTACCGCATAAGAAAGATGAAACAAAAACGGCCTGACAAGCAGGCCGTTTTTGCAAATGCTTTTACTTAAAGGTCGCTAATCGTCGCGGCGCTGCTTCTCCAGACGCTCGTGCTTTTCCTGAGCTTCCACAGTTAGCGTCGCAATAGGACGAGCTTCCAGTCGAAACAAACCGATTTCCTCGCCGGTATCATCGCAGAACCCATAAGATCCGTCGGCAACTCTGCTCAGCGCAGAATCGATTTTATTGACCAGCTTGCGATAGCGATCACGGGTGCGTAGCTCCAAAGCAGCATCCGTCTCCAGTGAGGCACGATCGTTGATATCGGGTTCCTGCCAGTTCTCCTCTTTCAAGTGAGAAATCGTGTTTTCCGACTCCTGCAATAATTCGGCGCGCCATGTGAGTAACTTTTGACGGAAATACTCAAGCTGTTGGGGCGACATATACTCGTCGTCCGGAGACGGCTTGTAGCCCTCGGGTAATTCTATTGCCATTGGTACGTTCTCCATCGGTGACCATCAACAGGGCTCCCTGAAATTGTTAATTCCAGAAGCACCCCAACAATAAAAGGCGGGCAGTATAGGGGCGTTTATAGCGTTCAGCAAGTCACCACGTGCAATTTCTTCGGGCGATTGCCTTATCCCGGCCCCGGCTATCATAAAATTCCGAAATTCAGGCCCTCTGACCCGATTTCAGTGGCTATTACGGCGCCCGATCGACATCCGCGGGCATCGTGCTCAACAATCTGGTTTGTTCTTTATGCAGATTAATCATAGACTAGCCGCCTAATTCTGCCGATACCTCACCCGCTAGAACTGACTCATGCTCATCCTTCGCCTGATTATCCTGTTACTGGTTGTAGCGCTACTACTGTGGCTACTGAAACGACTGTTTGCCGCGGATCCTGAGACCGAAAAAATACAATCGGCCAAATCTGAAAATATGCGCCAATGTCGCTATTGCGGGGTACATGTACCCGAATCGAGCATTATTATCGAGGGCGATCAGCCTTATTGCAGCCGCGAACATGCAGACCTCGACAAGCAATAATCCGCTGGCTAGCGGAGGTTACAAGCCGAGATCATCCAACTGGACCTCGGTTCGCCTGCTCAATGTCTATCGCCTCGGCCTGGCAGCTATATTGTTCGGTCAGAGCTTTGTCAGCAGCTCACCACTACTCACCATCGTCGATCTCGGACTTTATTCCTGGGCCAGTTTCGCCTTTCTGGTGCTGGCACTGGTGTGGATGCTGGCCGCCTGGATAGAGCGGCGTGGATTTCAAAATCAGATTTCCTTACAGATCTACAGCGATACGATCATTATTATTCTGTTAATGCACGCCTGTGGTGGCATTTCCAGTGGCCTTGGAATGCTGTTGATTATTTCAGTAGCCATTACCGGGCTGCTCACCGAGCAAACACTGGCGATACTGTTCGCCTCGCTGGCATCTCTGGGCCTGCTTACTGAACATATCTATTCGGTAAGCAATATCCCCACTTATAGCGGCACCTCAACTCAGGTTGGCATACTCGGTGCCAGCCTGATCGCAACCGCTATCGTCACTCGTATACTAGTGTTGCGCTTGCGTAGCAGCGAACAACTGGTGCAGCAGCGCGAGCGCGACGTCGCGCTGCTGTCGGCATTGAACCAGGAAATCATTGAAAACCTGCAAACCGGTGTAATCGTGCTCAACAATAACAATAGCGTCAGGCATATCAATCAGGCCGCACTGAATTTGTTGCGTCTCAATGGAGATGATTTTATTACTCTGGAGCAGGATTGCCCGAGGTTGCATTCGGCGCTTCAAGCATGGAATCAGGAACCCGAGAATACCTCCCCCTTCCTGCCTTCGGATACTGGAATCGATAATATTCAAATCAGCTTTCATCGCCTGCAAAGCCAGGGACAAACCAATACGATGATTTTCGTCACCGATGTATCCTCGATTCGTAACAGTATGCAACAGGCCAAGCTGGCGTCCCTCGGGCATCTCACCGCGAGCATTGCCCACGAAATCCGCAACCCGCTGGGGGCTATTTCCTACGCCGCGCAATTGCTCAAGGAAAATGAGGAGTTGCTCGATTCTGACCAGCGCATGGTCGAAATCATCAATCAGCATACGCTCCGCATCAACCATATTATCGAAGATATCCTGAAGATTTCACGTGGCAGCCAGACCACCAAAGAAACCATTGATATTGCCAACTGGCTGCCGAGATTTGTCACCGAGTTTTGCCAGAGCGGTTTCGCCGAGGCGGATTGCTTTGATCTTGAAATCGAAGCCAATAGCCCGGAGGTGTTATTTGACACGGGTCATTTATCACAAATTCTGACCAATTTATGCACCAATGCGCGTATTCATGGAGAAGACGGGGAAAAATTATCGATCAAGCTATATTCGAATAGCAACCATCTACTCTGCCTGGAAATAGCCGATCGTGGTCCGGGTATCGAAAGCGATATACTCGATAAAATATTCGAACCCTTCTATACCACCAGCCACCAGGGCTCGGGGTTGGGTCTTTATATAGTCAGTCAATTATGCGAACTCAACAACGCAACTATTTCGGCCCATATTAATGAGTATAATGGCAGTAGTTTCGTGGTTCAGACGACCACCCCGTGGATAAAAATGGATCAGGCCCTACAAGCATGAGCAAGCAGCGCGTTCTTATCGTTGACGACGAACCTGATATCCGCGAGCTGCTCGAGATTACCCTGCTGCGCATGGGACTGGCGACGAAGTCTGCCCCCGATTTCGGCTCGGCCAAAGATATGCTCGAAAATGAGCGCTTCGACCTGTGCCTGACCGACATGAAACTGCCCGATGGCGATGGCATAGCACTGGTAGAGTTTATCCAGCAACATTGTCCCGACACGCCTACCGCGGTT
>CAXBMV010000424.1:0-3662 GCA_963976575.1 uncultured Gammaproteobacteria bacterium
TTCCGGATAACGCCTGCGGCGTTTCCGGGATGACGGTTGTTGGTTTGGTTTTCAGTCCTCTCGAGGGTGACAGATTTAAGTCTGTCACCCCGAAGGAAACCGAAGTATCAAGTTAGTGTCAGCCAGCCGCTAATGCCCCAGTACTGAAACCGTCCAGGGCTTCCACACCTTTTCATTGTCAGCCAGCCACTTTTTCGCAGCATCCTGATGCGTCATACCATCGACATCGACCAGCGCCGCCATCGAACCGATTTGCGGGGTGGTAAACGAGAGTCTGGAAAAAGCGGTATAAGCCCTCGGATGTGTCTTCGGAAAGCGGTAATTGGCGCCTTTCTTTAACCATCCCGGGGGTGAACCACAGCCGGTGGTTTCCAGGGTACCGCCATCGATCATGCGACAGCCATCGAAATAGGGCGGAAACTCGATGAAGGTAAAGCCCGATGCGTCGGTGAAGTTGGGCGACCAGTTGAAAATGACGGTACCGCGACCTTCTTTTTCCGCAGCCTTCAGCTCTGTCCATAGCGAATCGGCGCCACCGGCGAACTTGACCACCCACTTGTCATCCAGACCCAGACCTTTCAGGCGATTGGGCATCACGTTGCCATGCCAGCTCAGGGGGCCTTCCAGCCAGCGGCCCTTGCCGCCGGAATCGGGCGTGGTGAAGTTTTTATAACAGGCTTCGCTTTTCAGCGCTTCCCAGCTCGGCAGGCCCGGGCAAAGCCCTTTCTCGACGACCCAGTTCGGCACGCCCATTTCTTCCAGGGTTGCGGCTGCATGGGTTCCCGCATCGACCAAACCGCCTTTTTCCATCGCGTTGTAATAGGCGTTCTGCATGGTTGATTGCCACACTTCGTGCAAAATGGTGATCTCTCCGTTACGCGCCGCCTCGAAACTCGCCTGGTTGTCCACCGGAACATACTCGACATTGTTGCCCATACTTTCGAACATACCGCCGATCACGTAGGCCATGACAAGCTGGCTGGACCAGTTTTTCAGCGGGATTTTAATCGGGGAGGTGCTGTCGGCCGCTTTTGCCATTCCAGCGCAAAGCATCACTGTGATCGACAACACGCTTACAAGAACTCTGCAAGGTTTCGGATAATTAAAGCTCATTTGAATTTCCTCTTTTTTTCAGGGTCGATTTTCGCCCTGGTTTGTTAGTGCTTCTATACCTGGTCGGATGTAGAAGGATTCAGCCCATCTGCGTGAGCCTTGTCTCCTCGAGTCTGTCCTGCTGCGACCTGCGACGAAAACCGTCAAACATCTGGCCTGATTACGCAAAAATACTCTGGTGCAAACCCTTTATACTTCGATTCGCGCCATTTTTAAATAATAAAGTGGTAGGAACTTGATCAAGTATCGCGCCGGAATCACTCGTAAGTGTTTCCGAGAGAGCGTTTGTGGGCAAATTTTCCAGAGCTTTCGGCGACAGATTTAAATCTGTCACCCTGGAAGAAAACCGAGCTTAAATAGATACGTCCCCTTTTTTCCATAGTGTGAGTCAATTAAGCTGGTATTAACTTACCTTTGCTGTTGCCATCTATAATCCCGCAATCGAAAAGATCAGGTGCACTGTCGCTATTGAGCGGCCTGCATAAACATTAGAAGAGAAGAATATGTCGACAAATTTCAAACTTGAGTTCATATCGGATGTTGTATGCCCTTGGTGCATTATCGGCTACAAGCGTTTGCAGCAAGCCATTAATGAGCTGGGAGTCGAAAACCAGATAGATATTGCGTGGCAGCCGTTTGAGCTGAACCCCGAGATGCCCGCTGAAGGTGAAAATCTGCCGGAGCACATAAGCCGTAAATATGGCTCATCAGTTGAAGATGCGAAACGCAATGCAGAGCAAATCACAGAACTCGGGTCAGAGTTAGGTTTTGAGTTTGATTTTTTTGAAGGTATGCGGATAGTCAACACGCGAGATGCGCATATTCTGCTCGATTATGCGAAAGACCATGGAAAACAGACCGAACTGAAAATGCGTTTGTTTGATGCCTATTTTAATGAACGAAAAGATATCTCCGATCGGGAAATTCTGACTCAGGTGATACAAAGCCTAGGCCTGGACACTAATGAAGCCCTGGCAAGACTGAATGATGCTGCTGTTCGCAATCAGGTTGAAGACGAGGAAGAGCTTTGGCGAAACAGAGGAGTCACGGGTGTGCCGACAGTCGTCTTCGGTAGCCTTGGGGCCCTGGTTGGTGCTCAGCCTGTAGATGTCTACAAACAGGCTTTGACCGGGTTATTGACCAGCGAAGACCAAGGCAACTGAACGCCTGTAAAATCAAGGTGAAAGTTAACTTGATTAACGCTTAGTAACCAATTGGCTAAACGAGTTAAATGGTCCCGGTTACCCTATTCATTCCGCGGTTCCCCATTTGGCAGAATGGTCTGACATTCGTTGAACACTCTGGTTTTACAACGGCGGCAGATTTCCGGATCCAGGCTCGGATATAGCTTCGGGATCACCCTTGGCCCCATAGGGAGCATGTTGTCCCTGCCGATATCGTCTATATACCCGCTATTTTCCAGCATTTGAAATGCGGAATCCTTGAGACGGTGAAAATAAAGACCTCCGCCCATGCGTCTGCGACGGCGCGCTTCGCGGGCCAGCATCTCTGCTCCGGCGAGATCGATGAAATTAATACCGGTGCCCAGTATGAGAACGTGTTTAAAGTCAGAGTTGTCCTGGTCATACTGGCGCAGGTTACGTCCCACACTGTCGACTGCGCCGAAAAAAACCGAGCCGTCGACGAATAGCATTTTTAACTGACAGCAACCAGGCTCACCCTTTTTCGGAATAAAGTGATAACTGTTTTCGCCAGGCGCCGGTAGTGCCTCACGGATTACCGGGTGCGATGTGCGGTACAAAAACATCAGTAGCGATAGCAACATGCCAAAAAAGATGCCTTTCTCCAGATCCACCAGCGTGCCAATAAATGTAACCGAGAAAATAATGGCCTCTGTCCTGCTCGCGCGGAAGATCGTCCTGATATGGTGGAAATCAACAAGCCCGTAGGCGACCAGAAAAAGAATACCCGCCATGGTTGCTATCGGCAGATATTCGGCCATAGGCGCGACTGCCAACAGAATGAACAGAAGTAATACCGCCGCGAGGATGGCTGCCAATGGCGTTTGTGCACCGGAGGTATAATTCAGGCCGCTGCGATTGAAGGAGCCGCTCGCCGGATAAGCCGAGAAAAAGCTGCCAACCATGTTTGCCAGGCCCTGACCGATAAATTCCTGGTTGGCATCGATATTCTGTTCTGATCGCACCGCGATGGCGCGCGAGATGGAGACGGCCTCGGTCAGTCCGAGCAAGGTAATTATCAATGCGCTGAAGAGGAGGGAACTGATCGCGGAAAGCGACAGGTCTGGATAAGACAGCGGGGGGAAAATCCCATCCAGTGCGCCCACCGTCTGGATCATTGTCTTCTCCGGGCCAACAGTAATTCCGAGGACAAATGCGAGCAGGCTGCCTGCTACCATCGCCGCGATCATGTAGGGAATCTTCGGCAGGTACTTTTTCACCAGTATTCCGCAGACCAGGGTCAGTAATCCGACCGCAGTTGCGTAAGGGTTGATTTTATCGAGCATGCCGAAGAAAAGAAAAATCGTCTCCTCGAAAGAGGATCCACGCGGAATGGGGAGGTCGAAG
>CAXBMV010000425.1:0-3662 GCA_963976575.1 uncultured Gammaproteobacteria bacterium
TCAATTAATATTTTATCCTGACAGCAACCGGAGCATGCGCACCTATGGCTAACTGGCTTAAAGCAAAAGTAATCGAAAATCGGCGCCTCAACGATGAACTCACTTCCTTGATTATTGAAGCACCGCTAACCGACTTCGAATCGGGGCAGTTTGTGCGTATCGGTCTCGAAGTCGACGAGGAAATCGTCGCCCGCCCCTACTCGCTGGTGAACACCGCAGAAGAAGCCTTCCTTGAAGTCTATTTCAATATCGTCGAGGAAGGACCGCTCTCGCCTCGCCTGTTTGCGCTACAGGCAGGCGACGACATTCTCGTGTCCGATATGCCCTCGGGGTTTTTAACTGTCAGCGAAATACCCGAATGCAAGCACCTGTGGATGATTGCCACCGGTACCGGCATAGGCCCTTTTCTCTCCATCCTGAAGAGCGATGCGGCCTGGAAACGCTTCGACAAAATCGTGCTGTGCTACTCGGTTAGTCATGGCGGGGACCTCGCCTATCTCGAACTGATCGAGCAAATCGCAGCAAGACGCCAGCAGCAGTTCTGCTTTGTTCCGGTGGTTACGCGCGAGGCATTCGGCGAGGCCATGCGCAAACGCATACCGCAGTTAATGGAAGATGGTAGTCTGGAGCAACGTTGCGGCATCACGATCAATGCCGAAGATTCTCACGTAATGATGTGCGGTAGTACCGATATGATTGCCGAAGTCAGTGCAGCACTGGTCGACAGAGGTATGAAAAAGCACCGTCGCCGCAATCCCGGGCATTTTACTACCGAGAAGTACCACTAAACGGGCACAATACTTCGATAAGCGACAGGGTCATACGTGCTGTCGCACCCCATAACATTTCTCCATCGTAGAGGTCGTAATAAACCACCGGCCAGGGACGTTCGGATTCTGGATGCTGGCGCGCTTCCACGCGATAATTATTTTCTTCGGCCAGCCATTTCAGCGGCATGCTGAAAGCACGCGCAACCTCGACGCCATCAGGAATCACCGGATAAGGCCAGGGCAATACGCCAACATAGGGCCTGACCTGGAATTCGCTGATGGTATGGTGGTGATTGATATGTCCGAGGATTTGCACATCGTCAGGGCTGATGCCGATCTCTTCCTCGGCCTCGCGCAATGCCGTTGCCAGCAAGTCATCGTCGCCCTGCTCGCGTTTACCACCGGCAAAAGCCACCTGGCCGCTATGCCTGTCTCCGGCGAGCATGGCCCGGCGGATATAGAGGATATGCCAGGCATCATCGATACGTAAAAATGGCACCAGCACAGCCGCCTCACGCGCGCTTTCTCCGAGCATTTCCGGAGGCACATCATAGGTGGTAGCGTTTTGTGCCTGCAGCCTGGACTGAATCTCTTCGATGCTGAGCTGGTCGATGTCGATCATGATCCCGGCTAGTAAACGCTGTTTGCAGGCTGGCTCACCGGGTTTTCCCGGAAATGCGCAATCGCCGCCTGGACCTGGTTTAGCATAGCTGTCTTGTCCCGCCCGAGCACACCCTTGAGCACCATGTGATTGGAAACATGATCACTGCGAAAAATAGTGCGCTCCAGCTTGCTGGCAGCGAGGAACTCACCAATCTCCTCGCATAGTTCGGGGCTGTTCATCGCTTCGAACTTGCCATCGAAGCCTGCAACGAAACGCTCGGGGCCGCGGTGAAAGGTCAATACCAGCGTGGCTAGATAATCCGGTTGCGCCTGGTTCACCAGACGCGCGGATTCGAGCGCGTGCTGGCGACTGAATGCCTTGCCACCCAGGCCATTGAGAATCATCACCGAGGTCTTGATCCCGGCCTGTTTGGCGCGCAACAACGCTTCGACGGTGCTGGCATGGCTCTCACCCTTGTCGACCATGGCCAACAGCCTGTCGTCACCGCTTTCGGCACCGACATAGATCAACTGCAATCCCAGCGCACGCAACTCGGCCAGGTCATCATCGCTCTTGTTTTTCAGATTGGACGGCAGGCAGTAAGACGATACCCGCGAAACCGAAGGCAGGGCCTTTGCAATTTCTGTGAGGATATTGCGCAGACGACGCATCGACAGCACCAACGCATCACCGTCGGCGAGGAATATCCGTCTCGGTTGCAGGCCTGCCTCTGCGCAACGGCGGATTTCGTCGAGGACTTCGGCCTCTTTTGCGGGGCGAAATTGTTTCTGCGCATCGGTGTACATTTCGCAATAGCTACAACGATTCCAGCTACAGCCATTGGTCACCTGCAAAATCAGCGACCCCGCTTCGCTGGGAGGGCGAAACAGGGGTTCGATATAGTCGATTGGAAACTGTGTGAACATAGACCGGAAGCCTAAGCCATAGCATGCCCGGGTGACAAGCGGCGATGCAAACGCCTGCCCTTGAACAAATGTCGTTGACGGGTAACCGGATGGCGTCAATTAGACAGGCTTCTATTTGTAAGACAAATAAAAAAAGGCTAGCATATCTGCGCCCAAACGGGCGGCAATACAATAACCTCAAGCAAGAGAGAAACCTTTCGTGGCCAATAAATTTCTCAGTATTTCCAGACGCACACGCTCTACTCCGTTTACCCGCCGCGTTGAGGCGGCTGGCGTCAAGGCTTACACGGTATATAACCATATGCTGTTGCCGACCATGTTCGAATCATTCGAAGCCGATTACTGGCATCTTTGCGAACATGTCCAGGTCTGGGATGTCTCCTGCGAGCGCCAGATCGAAATCAAGGGGCCCGACAGCGAACGACTGTTACAACTGATGACACCACGAGACATACGCAAGGCGGTGGTCGGTCAGGGCCTGTACGCGCCGCTATGCGATCATCAGGGCAATCTGATGAATGACCCGATACTGATAAAATTCGCCGTCGATGACTGGTGGGTGTCTATAGCCGACAGCGACATCCTGTTCTGGGCGAAGGGACTGGCCAGTGGTTCTGGATTCGACGTCAAGATTCGCGAAGCCGATATCTGGCCACTGGCGGTACAGGGACCCAAGGCCGAGACCCTGGTCAGCAGAGTGTTCGGCGACGAAGTGAAGAGCATCGGTTTTTTCCGTTCGAAAATGCTCGACTTCGAAGGCACGCCAATGATGGTGATGCGCTCGGGCTATAGCAAACAGGGTGGTTTTGAAATTTACCTGAATAAGGCCGAACTGGGTGAGCGCTTATGGGATGCCCTGTTCGACGCCGGCGCGGATTTGCAGGTCAAGCCTGGCGGCCCGAACCTGATAGAGCGCATAGAAAGTGGACTGCTATCCTATGGCAATGACATGACCTATGAAAACAACCCCTTCGAATGCGGGCTCGATAGTTACATGGACCTGGATAAGGACCTCAATAGTCTTAGCCATGCGGCATTGCGGCAGATCGAGGGGCAGCACGAAAACCAATTGGTGGGTTTAATCTTTGACCGGCAGATGGAATTTGCCAGCCTGGACCTCGAGGCCGATAATCAGCCCATCGGCGAAATCAAATCGCAGGTCTGGTCGCCACGCCACAAAAAGCACCTGGCCATGGCGATGATAAAACGCGATTTTCTAGCCGGGCATGCGACACTGATCAGCGCGGGCGAAACCGCCCGCATCGTCGACCTGCCGTTTACATTCGAATAACTCGCGGAGCCAGTCATGAGCCGTTCAACTTTTCTCAAGCCAGATACCGTGGCCCTGCATAGTGGCTACCA
>CAXBMV010000426.1:0-3658 GCA_963976575.1 uncultured Gammaproteobacteria bacterium
AGAGTTGGGCAGTGCGTAGCGGGTTGGAGCTGCGCCCGGGAAGCTCAGGAACCTAGCAGGAATAACAGCCCCAGGCTGAGCGTGTCGCTACTTTCGAGATATATGCCGTCGTATTCGTAGTGGTTCCACTGGATACGCAATTGCCTCGAGCGATCCCCGTACAGGTTGATATCAGCACCCAGGCCCCAGGTTGGGTCGGTAGCAGTGTTGATCGTGTCGAGGTTGCCAAAGCTCTGCGAAATATCCCAGAAATGAACGCCGGCACGAGCAAACAGGCGGCTGCGTTCACCCAGTGGGTGCGACAACATCACCGTGAGCGCCAGGGTGGAGACATCGAACAGCTTGAAGCGCCTGCCGCCCTCGTTGGCGGAAATATCCCCGGCCATGAGTAGGTCCAGTTCTACTGAGAGGTACTCGTCCAGTTGCATGCCGCCGAGAATACCGAAACTGGTGGGGTTGTCGACGAAACTGCTCGACGACGACAGACTGCCGTAATCGGCTATGATATTCGCCTCGTTGAGATTAAAGCTGGACTGACCTATTGCAGGGGCGAGCGCCCAACGGAATTCCTGAGCGAAACTCTTGTTCGACAGCAATATCATCGGGAGCAGGAGAAGAAAAACTGAAAAACGCCTTATTATCATAGTGATACCCCTGAATGGCTATAGCTGTCGGGGTCAGCCCGCACCCTGGACCTTGTTCGCTTTGAAAGATGGTAATCCTGTGCTTACAAAATACAATATTCATCGAACAAGTATTGTCTGGCGATACTGGCGGTCTCGATGGGCTAGCCTTATGCTTGCAGTCCTGTCTCCCGGGCGCGGGTATGGTGATTCAACAAGGGTAATGCGATGAAAGCGGCAAATCTCAGGGTAAAATCCTGTCTCGAAAAATACTCACTCGACCAGGGGATCAGGCTGCTGGATGATGCGGTGCGCACCGCGAAGGCAGCCGCAGAGGCGCTCGGTTGCAGCACTTCGCAGATCGCCAATTCGCTTATTTTCAGAGATATGCACAGCGATGGGGCGGTGTTGATCATGTGTTCGGGTGGATATCGGGTTGATCTGGACAAGGTGCAATTGCTTACCGGGCTGTCACTGGGCAAGGCGGACGCGGAATTCGTCAAGGCGCAGAGCGGTTTTGCCATTGTCGGCGGCATCGGTAGCGCACACAAAGCCGCTGCCTACTTTTCTCGATATTTCGCTGCGCCAGCATCAGGTCATCTGGGCGGCGGCGGGCACGCCGGAGTCGATATTTCCGATGAGCCCGGATCAGCTGGAGCAAATGACCGCGGGCAAGTGGATCGACGCCTCGGTGGATTAACTGCCTTCCAGCGTTTCCCAGCGCTGGTATAGCGCCTGCAGTTCGGCCTCTCGGGTTTTCAGCGTCTGTTGCAAGGCATCAACGATTTTTGTCTCTTGCTGGTAAAACCCCGGCTGGGTGAATTCTTCGTGAATGGCGGCAATTTTTGCTTCAAGCTTCTCAATCTTCGACGGCAGGGCGAGCAGTTCTTTAGCCTCGGGACCAACTTTGGGCGCGCTAACAGGTGCTTTCTTCGCCGTTTTTACCCTGGGTGATTTGCTTTCCATGCGTTGACGCAACCAGTCCTGGTAACCACCGACATAGGCGTTGACCACGCCGGGTTGTTCGAATACCAGCGTGCTGGTGACGGTGTTATCGATGAAATCACGATCGTGGCTCACCAGTAGCAGTGTGCCCTTGAACTCTATGAGCAGTTCTTCGAGCAATTCCAGGGTTTCGATATCGAGGTCATTGGTGGGTTCGTCCATCACCAGGAAATTGAACGAGCGCGTGAACAGCCGTGCCAGCAGCAGGCGGTTTTTCTCGCCACCTGATAGCGCCTTTACCGGCATGCGGATATTTTTCTCGCTGAACAGAAAATCCTTCAGGTAACCAACCACGTGGCGGGGCTGGCCATTGATGATGACCTGGTCGCTGGAGTCGGCGAGATTGTCGCGTACCGATTTTTCCAGGTCGAGGGTCTCGCGGTGCTGGTCGAAATAGGCGACTTCTAGCTTGCTGCCGGTTTTCACCCAGCCCTGTTGAGGCTCGAGCTTGCTCAGCAGCAGTTGTATCAGCGTCGATTTGCCGCAGCCGTTGGCGCCGAGTATGCCAATTTTATCGCCGCGCATGATCTTGCAACTGAAGTCGCTGACCACTTCGCGATCCGGCCAGGCAAATGTCAGCGCGTCGGCTTCTATGACAATCTTGCCGGAACTATCGGACTTTTGCGTGGTGATGCGCACCTGGCCCGGTTGATCGCGTCGTTGTCCGCGTTCCTGGCGCAATTTTTCCAGCGCGCGTACACGGCCTTCGTTGCGCGTGCGTCGTGCCTTGATACCCTGGCGGATCCAGACTTCTTCCTGGGCCAGTTTCTTGTCGAACAGGGCGTTGTGTCGCTCTTCGGTTTCCAGCAGCGCCGTCCGTGCCAGCAGAAATTTCTGGTAATCACCCGGCCAGCTGCTCAGTTGGCCGCGGTCGAGGTCGATGATACGCGTCGCCAGCGCTTGCAAAAATCGGCGGTCGTGGGTAATGAACAACAATGCGCCGTTAAAGCCCATTAACAGGTTTTCCAGCCACAGTATCGAGTCAATATCGAGGTGGTTGGTGGGCTCGTCCAGCAAGAGTAAATCCGGTTCGGCGACCAGCGCCTGACCCAGCAGTACGCGACGCTTCATGCCGCCGGAGAGTTCATCGAAGGCTTTGTCGGCGGGTAATTCCAGCCGCGAAATGGTGCTCGATATGCGCGTCTCGAAATTCCACGCATTGTTGGCGTCGATCTGATCCTGCATCAGCTGCAGCCGATCCAGTGCCTTCGGGTCGGTCATCGATTCTATCGCGGCGTGGTGCCATGCGGTGATAACCTTGCCCAACTCGCCTATGCCCTCGGCAATGCAGTCGTAAACGCTGCCGGGCATGCTCGCGGGCACGTCCTGGCGTAGCTGGGCGATGCGTATTTCGCCAACGTGGGTGATTTCGCCATCGTCCGGCTTGATATTACCGGCGATCATCTTCAGCAGGGTCGATTTACCACTGCCGTTACGCCCTACCAGACAGACGCGTTCGCCGGCCTCCAGGGTCAGATTTGCCTTGTCCAGCAGCGCGTGATCGCCGAAACTATGCTGTAAATTCCTGGCCTGTAATAGAGTCATATGAGCGGGTCAGATTAAGATGCGTCATTATGCGGATTTAGCCGCAATTAAAAAGGTGATTTTTCGGGAGTTGACATGTGCGGACGATTTTTTCTGGATAGCCAGCCTGGTGATATTATCGAGCATTATAATGCACCCCCGCCGGATATGTTTGCGGCACGCTACAATATTGCGCCCACCACGCCGGTACTGGCGCTAAACGATAGCGGCTTCAGCCTGTATCGCTGGGGGCTGATCCCCTCCTGGGCAAAGGACATAACCATCGGCAACCGCATGTTCAACGCACGCGCCGAAACCATCGCCGAGAAACCTTCCTTCCGCAGCGCCTACAGGCGCCGTCGCTGCCTGGTACCGGCCAATGGCTTTTATGAATGGCGCATGGAACACGGGCATAAACAGGCCTATTGCTGCCACATCGACCACGGCCTGTTTTCGATGGCGGCTGTATGGGAGCTCTGGCAGGATGGCGATGGCAACGAAATCCA
>CAXBMV010000427.1:0-3654 GCA_963976575.1 uncultured Gammaproteobacteria bacterium
TGAGCGCCAATGTGACGGTCGGCACCGGACAGGTTGAGCGCGGGTACGCGTCCGAGACTGGGGCGTATGCCCTGCAGACCGCAGGCATAAGCCGGATAACGCACCGAGCCGGCGATGTCAGTGCCATGCCCGATCGCGCCTATGCCTGCGGCGGTAGCAGCGGCAGCACCGCCGGAAGAGCCTCCGGGGGTCAGCGCCGGGTTGCGCGGGTTGAGCGTATGGCCATGCAGCGAATTGCGCGTAAACCAGCGCATCGAAAATGCCGGGGTATTGGTTCGGCCAATGATGATCGCGCCGGCGGCGCGCAGGTTGGCTACTACCGGACTGTCGGCGTTTGCGATCAGGTCCTTTTGTATGCGCAGGCCGTTGGTGCTGGTATGCCCCTGTTGATCGACATTCACCTTGACGGTTACCGGTACACCGGCGAGCAGCCCCGGATCCTTTCCGGCGGCAACCTGCTCATCGACCACCGCGGCAGCAGCCAGCGCCTGCTCCGGCATCTGCGTTACCACCGCGTTAATCTTCGGGTTGACGTCCTGCAGGCGTTGCAGCGTCTGCGTGGTGATTTCGACCGCTGATAGCGCGCCCTGCCGCACACGGCTGGCGATCTCGGTTGCGCTCAGGCGCCAGTATTCGCTCATAGCAAGTCCTCGGGTTTCAAGCGATGCAGTATAAAGCAGCTTTGCCGATTGTGAACAACCGCATTGCGCCAGAGGAGAGTGAAGTCGCTAAACAGGCTGGTGTTATCGAGGCGCCGGTTTGATGCAACTCATCAGGATTAGAACCCCCGGCAAACTTGACGGGGGCACAGAAGTGATTTAGTTCAGGCCCAATGCCCGCTTTCTTTGATTGGCCCAGGTTCGCAGGATTTGATCGATGATGAGTCCGATCGCAGCCACACAAAAGCCCAGCATCAGGCCGTTACCAACACCGGCGCGGTCCGACAGGGATTTGAGGATCAACTGACCGAGATCGTCGGTACCGATCAGCGCGCCGATGATGACCATCGACAGGGCAAAGACCACGGTTTGATTGATACCCAGCGCGATGTGGGGAAATGACATTGGCAGTTCGATATAAAACAGGCGTTGCCAGCGATTGACCCCGGACATGGAACCGGCATCGTGCAGCGACATGGGTACGCTGCGCATGCCCTCTACGGTGTAGCGCGTGGCCGGGATGGTCGCATAAACAACAATCGCAATCAGCACCGAGGTATCGGTTACACCGAACAACATCATCACCGGAATCAGGTAAATAAACGAGGGGAAGGTTTGAAAGGTATCGCAAACCGTCAGGATGATGCGCGTAGACACAGGGTGTTGTGCGCACAGGATTCCAGTGATTACGCCTATGCTGCCGGAAATAAGCACGGCCACCGTCATCAGGTAAGCGGTAATCAGTGCCCTGTCCCACCACTCGGTAAACGCGATGAACAGCAGAAAACCACCAACGATCAGCGCCGAACGTATGCCGCCGACGATGTAGCCAATGCCCATCACCAGCACGAAGGTTGCCACAACCGGCATGGCGAGAAAGCCTGTCTTCACCGGTATCAGCACCTCGATGATCAACCATTCGTTGAAAGCCTTGAGGCTGTAGAAAAAGGTATCCCAGACCCAGTCAACGCCGGCCTGCCAGAATGGCTCGGTGGTTATGCCCTTGTTTTGTGGGATCAGGTAAAGATAGTTGAAGCCTTCGCGAAAGATTAACGAACCAATGTAGGCGAAGAATATGCCGACGATAAATATGACCGCGAAAATCAGCCAGTTTTTATTCCTCTGTACGAAGTTCAGGTCGGCGAAATAATCGGTTTGCTTGTTGGCCCAGGCCAGCGACATGCGGTCCAGTACTATCGCGATCAATACGATACAAACGCCTATCTCGAGCGCGAGGCCGATTCTGAGCTGGTTCAGTGCGATCAGTAAATCGTTACCCAGGCCCTTGGCGCCGATTAACGAGGCGATGACCACCATTGCCAGGCATTGCATGATGACCTGGTTGACGCCGATCAGGATATCTCGTCTGGCGGTAGGAATGAGTACTCGGATCAGTAGTTGCCTGTCGTTACAACCGCACATCAATCCGGCCTCGGCGGCTTCGGGCGGCAGTTTCTTCAAACCCAGCAGGGTCAGGCGCACCATCGGTGGTGTGGCGAATATGACCGTGGCTATGGCACCGGCATGGTCACCGATACCGAAAAACACCATGACCGGAATCAGGTAGGAAAAATGCGGCACGATTTGGGCCATGTTGAGCAGTGGATTCATGACCGTTTCCACGGTCCGGCTCTTGTATGCCCAGACACCCAGCATCAGGCCGAGAAAAACAGACACGGGCGCGGCGATGAGGACGAAGGACAGGGTTTGCATGGATGGTGCCCACTGTCCAAAAACGGCGATGTAAACGGTGGAAAATCCGACCAGCAGTGCCAGTCGGGGTCCATTCAGCGAGTAACCGAGCAGAGTGGCTCCGGCCGCGACCACGGTCCAGGGCAATCCAGGCCAGCGTGCCCAGGGGTTTGCGGTGGCCCAGTCCCAGCTGCTGAATGTGACTATGGTCTTTACGCCGCCGAGCAGAATTTCGCGGATAAACTCGATCAGAAACAGGATCACGCCCGATATCGAGCGGGTGAACTGACGCATCAACGGCTTTTGTTCGAATTCCTCGATATCCGGATCCCAGACCTGAACCGGCCACCAGTCGAACATGAGATAGTCGACCGAATCGTTGATTACCAGCGGCAGGCCCTTGATCAATGGCGGCAGGCGCCATAGCAGGCTGCTCTCGGAGGGGACAACCAATAGGCACAGCAACACGAAAACCACCAGCAGAAAAATAAATTGCAGGTATTTGCGTTGTTTGAAGGCTTCGATCATGACGTTTGTATTGCCGATTGCTCGGCATGACTCCCGAAGAGGATTTTGACCACCTTGGAGGCGTGCACCGCACCGACGATCTCGCCACTTGCGTCGACCACGCTAACGGGTTTTCCGGCGTTCAATATGGCCTCGGCCACGGTTTCGATGATGGCGTCTTTTGACAGTTTGATATCGCTGAAGTCCTCGGCAGGATCGAAGGGGTCCATCACCGATTCGACCTTGAGTACCTTTTCTCGCGGGACTTCTTCGGTGAACTTACGCACGTATTCGGTGGCCGGGTTGAGCACAATGTTTGCGGGCGTATCGAGTTGTTCGATGATGCCGTCTTTCATAATCGCGATGCGGTCGGCCAGACGCAGGGCCTCGTCGAAGTCATGGGTCACGAACAGGATGGTCTTGCTGAGAGCTGCCTGTAAGCGCAGGAATTCGTCCTGCATCTCCTTGCGGATTAACGGATCAAGCGCGGAAAAGGGTTCGTCGAGAAACCAGATATCGGGCTCGATCGCCAGCGACCGGGCAATGCCGACGCGCTGCTGCTGGCCACCGGAAAGCTGCCGCGGGAAATAGTTTTCTCGCCCGGTGAGTTCCACCAGGTCGACCATTTCCTTGGCGCGGTGCATGCTATCCAGGGTGCTAACCCCTTTTATTTGTAGTGGAAAAGCGATGTTTTCCAGCACGGTCTTGTGGGGCAGTAGCGCGAAACCCTGAAACACCATGCCCATTTTGCTGCGGCGCAGCTCGATCAGCTGTTGGTTGTTCATCGTCAGGATGT
>CAXBMV010000428.1:0-3624 GCA_963976575.1 uncultured Gammaproteobacteria bacterium
GGTCAACACACAAACATATAACAGCAGGGGTAGAAACGATTATATCCTCCTGCTGATCAGGAACCGCGACCTGGTTCTCAAAATCAATCCTGCTTTAAATTCACCAGCACGCAACCACCAAAACCACCCTCTTCCACCAGCTCGTGTGAACGCACGATATCAGCCAGTTCCAGCCTGTGCGCGATACGGTGCTGCAGCGCATTCTGCTCCAGAGCGGTATTGATATCGCTGATAGCCGCCAGTTTGGCAGACTCCGGCATTGCGTAAACCAGCACCATGCGTATGGTCAAATCCATGAACATCATCGACATGAAAGGCAACACCGGTTCGCGCAGCTGACTGGACGAATAAGTCGCTATCACGCCGCTGTTGGCGATCATTTTCAAAACTTCGGGCAGATTGGCACCGAATTCAACATCGATAACACGATCAACTCCGACTCCGCCGTTGGCGGCCAGCACCTGTTCTGACCAGCCATCCTGGCGATGATTCACCACCGCCGCAGCGCCCAGCGCAAGACAGGCATCGCGATCGCTGTCATTGCTGGCGCTGGCGATAACCTTCGCACCGGCTCGTTTGGCCCACTGGATTGCGTAATAGCCGACGCGCCCGGCGCCACCTGTAACAAGGATAGTTTTGCCAGCAACTTCGCCGTCTGCGAATACACAGCGATGCGCGGTCATTACCGGGATGCCGAGACAGGCACCAATCTCGAAACTGCTGTTATCCGGCAACGCTACCGCGCGCGCCTGGTCTATGGCGAGATACTCGGCCGCGGTGCCAAAACGTCGGCCATACTGCGCCTGGTAAATCCACACGCGTTCACCGATGCGCTGCGCCGCAACCCCCTCGCCGACCGCCGCTATGACACCGGCGCCGTCGCTGTGTGGAATCACCAGCCCCTGATCGAGCAGATTGGCGGCGCTACCGGCGCGCTTTTTTACATCGGAAGGATTCACCGCGCTGCAATGAATGCTGACCAGCACTTCCCCGGGGCCCGCCACCGGCCTCGGCTGTTCGCCGACCACCAGGCTTTGTGCCGCGCTGCCAAAAGATTCGAACCAGGCCGCGCGCATTTTTGTTTGATTCATCTTATTCATCCCCGCTGGACAGGCTTTCGGTATGGCCGTCGACACTGAGCGCCTGTCCGGAAATACCGGCACCGGCTGCGCTGGCCAGATAGGTCGCCAGGCTGGCCACCTCGCTGGCGTCGACGAAGCGGCGCAGAGAACTCTGACGCTGGTAAATAGCACGAACCTTTTGCGGCGTAGATCCACGTTGCGCGGCATCGCGTTCGATAACGCCGTCGATGCGCGGTCCGGCGACACTGCCGGGACAAATCGCGTTGACACGAATGCCCTGCGGCCCCAGCTCCATCGCCCAGGTTTTGGTCAGGCCGATGAGCGCCCACTTGGACGCCACGTAGGGCGAGCGCTGCGGACAACCGAACAGGCCCGCATTGGACGACATGTTGATAATAGAACCCCCACCCGACTGTTTCAGCAGCGGCACTGCCAGCCGAGTGACGTAGAAAACGCCGTTCAGGTCGACATCGAGGGTGCGTTGCCAATCGTTGATGGCGATATCCTCGATGGATGCGGTCGGCCCGGCGATTCCGGCATTATTCACCAGCACATCGAGGCGCCCATAGCGCTGACGCAAGTCGTCGATCAATGCTTCTACCTGCAGCGGGTCGGAGACATCGCAGCGGCTCACGCTGCTCGCCAGCCCCTGCTCCTGCGCCTGTTGCAACTGCGCCTCGTCTATGTCGCAGATATGAACCTTGTCTCCCAGCGCAACGAAAGCCTCGGCGATCTGCGCGCCGATGCCGGATGCGCCGGCGGTTACCAGCACCACGCGTTGTTGATCCTGCGTGACCGAATTGTTTGCCATATTTATTCCACTTGTTGATTCAAAATGGGAGGCAGGTCGTTATACTGTCGCCTACAGCTGCGATTACCAGACCATGAACAGAGATTTAACCTGCCTGCACACCTACCCGTTCGAAAAGCTGACGGCCTTGAACAAGGGTTCGCGTCCGCCGCAAAATCTCGATCATATTGCGCTTTCGATCGGCGAACCTCAACACGCACCACCACATTTTGTGATCGAAAGCCTGATCGCGCATATGCACCAACTGTCCAGTTATCCGAGCACCCGCGGCAAGGATGAATTGCGCGAAGCCATCGCCGCATGGCTGACGCGGCGCTTCGCTATCAAACCCGGCCTGCTCGATCCCGATCGTCACGTGCTGCCAGTGAACGGCACGCGCGAGGGATTATTCGCCATCGCCCAGTGTATTGTCGATCGCAGCGCCAGCAATGCACTGGTGATGATGCCCAATCCTTTTTACCAAATCTACGAGGGGGCCGCGCTACTCGCTGGCGCAAACCCGCGCTACCTCGATTGCCTGGCAGACAATGACTTCCTGCCGGATCTCGATGCCATCAGCGAAGCCGACTGGCAGGCTTGCCAGCTGATTTACATTTGCAGTCCGGGCAACCCCAGCGGCAGCGTCATGCCACGCGCCTATCTCGCGCGCCTGATCGAACTGGCGCAGAAGTATGACTTTGTCATTGCCAGCGACGAGTGCTACTCGGAAATTTACTTCAATGAAGAACAACCACCACCCGGCCTGCTCGGTGTAGCCGCCGACATGGGGCTGGATAATTTCGATCGCTGCCTGGCCTTTCACAGCCTGTCGAAGCGCTCCAACCTGCCGGGTCTGCGCTCGGGTTTCGTCGCCGGCGATGCTGAGATACTCAAGAATTTTCTGCGCTACCGTACCTATCACGGGTGCTCGATGCCGCCGGCGACGCAAACAGCCAGCGCCCTCGCCTGGCGCGACGAGGACCACGTACGCGAAAACCGCGCCCTTTACCGCGACAAATTCGAGCAAGTTCTGGCGCTGCTTTCTGATACACTCGCGCCGCAGAAACCGCAGGCGGGTTTTTACCTGTGGGCGGCCACGCCGATTGCAGATACCGAGTTTGCGCGTCGCCTCTATGCCGAACAAAACGTCAGCGTCCTGCCGGGCCAATACCTGTCGCGTGTCGACGGCCATGGCAACCCCGGTGAAAACCGGGTACGCATGGCATTGGTAGCACCATTGCAGCAATGCCTGGATGCGGCCCACCGAATCAACAGCCTGTTAGCAACCCTTTAGGAGATAAGCCATGTCAGAACTTCAGCAAATAATCGAACAGGCGTTCGAAAATCGCGCTGAGATAACCCCGGCCAGCGTCGACCCCGCGGTAAAAAAAGCGGTGTACGAAGCGATAGCCCTGCTCGACTCCGGCCAGCAACGCGTGGCCGAGCCGGTGGACGGCGGCTGGCAGGTGAACGAATGGTTGAAAAAGGCAGTGTTGCTGTCGTTTCGCATCCGCGAGAATGAAATCATGCAGGGTGGTTCGACACAGTACTACGACAAGGTCGACAGCAAATTTTCCGGCATGAGCGCAGAGGCGCATGCGGCCAGCGGTGTGCGCGTGGTACCGCCGGCGATGGCGCGCAAGGGTGCCTTCATTGCCCCGGGTGTGGTGTTAATGCCCAGCTACGTGAATATCGGTGCCTATGTCGACAGCGGCACCATGGTCGATACCTGGGCCACGGTCGGTTCCTGCG
>CAXBMV010000429.1:0-3604 GCA_963976575.1 uncultured Gammaproteobacteria bacterium
AATTTCCTGCGGGCCGAGGGATACCAGTCGGTCGAAACTCTGCGCAAAATTTTCCAGGCTGTCGCCGGGCAAACCGAAGATCAGGTCGGCGTGGATATGGGCGCCGGTAAATTCGCGCAGCCAGCGCAGGTTGTCACAGGTTTTGTCATTGTCCTGGCGGCGGCTGATGGTCTTCTGTATCACCGGGTCGAAGGTTTGCACACCGATTTCGAACTGCAGTTTGTTGGCAGGGAAGCGTTGCAACATTTGTTTCAGCTTGTCAGGCATATGATCCGGAATCACTTCGAAGTGCAGGTATAAATCGTCGTCCATGCGTTCGAGGAAAAACTCGAGTATGGCAATGCTGCTGGCGATCTTGAGATTGAAAGTGCGGTCGATAAACTTGAAATTACGCGCGCCGCGTTGATACAGCTCGTCCATCGCACCGAGAAAACGCGATAACTCAAACGGCCAGGCGGTCTTGTCCAGCGAGGACAGGCAGAATTCGCATTTGAACGGACAGCCGCGCGACGCCTCGACGTAAATCAGGCGGTTGCGCAAGTCTTCCTCGTTGTAAAAAGCATAGGGCAGTTCGAGCTGGTCGAGGCTGGCGGTCTTGCCCGGGATGATTCCCGGCATGACTGGCTTGCCTGCCAGCAGCGTTTCGCAGAGTTCGCGCAAGGCGATTTCACCGGGCCCGGTGATAATGTGATCCAGGCTTTGTGCAACCTCGGGTAGATCCTCGGCAAAGCTGATTTCAGGCCCACCGCCAACCAGTTTGACGGAGGGGTCGATTTGCTTGATCAGCCTGATCACTTCGCTGGTTTCGGTAATATTCCAGATATACAGGCTAAAGCCGATGATGCGCGGCTTCGCCGCGAGCAATTGTTCGGCTATGTCCAGCGGGCGCTGCTGGATAGTAAATTCGCGGATCGTCGCACGCGCCTGCAGCTCGCCGAGATTGGCGTAAAGATAGCGCAGCGCGAAAGCGCAATGCATGTAGCTGGAATTCAGCGTGCATAACAGTATGTCGTTTTTCATCGGCTGGGCTCCAGCGAAACCTGCGCGGGCATACGGTTGATGTACAGGCCGAGCAGCAGCATCAACAATGCGGTGCCGCCGATGACTACCCCGTAGGGTGTCGGCGTACCATCGTGGTAGACGCTGACCATGGCCGCGATGACACCCGACAGGCCGATCTCGAGGCTACCGAACATGGCGGCTGCGCTACCGGCGGAACGATCCACTGCGGCCAGTGCCCTGGCGGGAGCAACTGCAAACAGGGGCCCCAGTCCGAAAGTGATAAACAGGTTGGCAAGCGCCATCGTATAGGGTGAAAAACCGCCAAAAAATACCAGAAATACAACCAGTGCTGCGCCGAACAGGCTGATGCACAGACCGAGGTTTAACACCCGTACCGGGTCCCAGCTATCGACCAGGCGTGTTGCCAACAGGCTGCCGAAGAAAAAGGCAGCGACTATGACAGCCTGGTAGTAACCGAAGTGCTGCGTCGGAACAGCAAAATAATCGATCAAAATAAAAGGTGCCGCGGTGACGAAGCTATAGATGAAGCCGAGGCCGAGCGCAGCCATCATGGCATAAACCATGAAGATTTTGTTTGCCAGCAGCTCACGGTAGGCGTTGTAAATAGATTTGATCTTAAGCGCCTGCGGATCGGGGGTGCAGGACTCGGGTAACAACAGGAATATCAGCATAGCGGTTAAGATGCCGACCAACGCGATCAGATAAAAATTAAACTCCCAGCCGAGGTAGATGTGGATATAGCCACCGATGATCGGTGCCACGGCCGGCGCAAGCGCTATCGACATGCCGTAAATGGCGAAGGCCTTGGCCTGCTGGCGCTCACTGAATAAATCCTTGAACACTGCCAGGCAGATGACGGCCTCGGCCGCGGCGAAAAAGCCCTGTAGCACTCTTGCGATCAACAGCTGATCGATGCTTTGCGCGAAAGCGCAGGCGATACTGGCAAGAGAATAGAGTGTGATAGACCAGAGGAATACCGGGCGGCGACCGAAGCGGTCGGATATGGGGCCGTAAATCAACTGGGCAAAACCGTAGATAACCAGATTCAGGCTAATCGTCAACTTGAGCAATTGCGGCGTGCTGCCGAAAAAATCGGTCAGATAGGGCAGACTGGGGGCGTATAAATCGGTGGACATAATGCTGGCGGAACCGGCCAGCACCATGATGGCGAGAACGACAGTAAATTTAACCTGAGGTGAAGATTCTTGCATTTGAACTACGGCTATCGGATATTAATCCGCTTCCAGTCTGAGTGAATTAGCATTATGAGTAAGCATAACTATGTCGACGAGCCGGCGGATGCCGCCCGGCGTCGCGCTGCTGTTACAGTGTAGACCAGTTGCCTGCATATGACGCGGGCTTTTACGAGCGCGACGACGACAGTTTGCAAGAGGTCGCCGAAATTATCGTGCCGCCGCGTGACGCCGCCTGTTTCGAAGTGCCGGCCGGCCATTATTTCCGCATTTACTCGGTGGAGGGTTCCCAGGTCGGTGATTTAAATCTGTGGAATGCCCGGGATCTCGGCGAACGTTTCTTCAGCGGCAAGACGCGTCAGTTGCACGCCACCCATGTCAGCCGCGGTGATCGTCTGTGGAGCAATCTGCCTTCCTTGCGACCGATGGCGACGATAACCCGGGACACGCTCGAGTGGTATGGCTGGGACGCCGATGGCGCCGGTGTGCACGATGTTATAGGCACGCGCTGCGATCCTTACACCAATCACATGCTCAAGGGCGTTGATTATCATTACTGCTGCCATTCCAATCTGACTCGTGCATTGTCCGCAGAGCGCGGGCTTAGCCTGCAGCAAGCCGAACAGCATGTACACGACGTCATGAACGTATTTATGTGTACCGGCTTCACCCACGACAGCAAGCAATACTTCATGAAAGCCAGCCCGGTCAGGCCGGGAGATTTTATCGAGTTCTTCGCCGAAATCGATTTGCTCGGTGCCTTGTCCGCCTGTCCTGGAGGCAACTGTGGCGCCAGTCACTCGGACGATGCGACAGCCTGTTATCCGTTGAAAGTAGTCGTCTATAAACCGCGCGACGGCCTCGCCGCTGGCTGGCAGTCTCCGCCTGTTAACGGCTACGGCGGTGGGCATGGAATTTAATCGATAGGCCCCGGTCTATAAGCTATGCTTAGGTAATCATGACAAAGGGGATGAACGTGAAACCACTACAGGGCATTTTATGGCTATGCCTGCTATCGCTGTTTTTAGCACCGATGGCTAACGCAGCCTGCAACGATAAACGCGAGCCGGGTATGGACTGGTCTGGCTGCAGAAAGGCGAACAAGATGCTGGATCGGGAAAATTTTTCCGGTAGCCGTTTCGACGATGCCGTGCTCACCTCGACCCTGTTCGACGACAGTACATTTACCAATGCCAGCATGGTGAAAGCCGATATCAGCCGCGCCAGTTTCAAAAAAAGCCGGCTGGTAAAAACCGACCTGACCAAGGCCGTCGGTTATCGTGCCAATTTCGATCATGCCACGCTGGTGGGCACGAAAATGAGCAAGTCGGAGTTTTCCCGCGCCAGCTTTAACCACGCCATTATTTCCGATGTCGACTGGTCGCGCG
>CAXBMV010000430.1:0-3599 GCA_963976575.1 uncultured Gammaproteobacteria bacterium
CCGCGACATTACTACCAATCTTCCCTACGTCGCCGACGCTCACCTGGTGTTCGATCACCATCACTCCGAGTTGTTGCGTAATCCCGGCGAACACGCCAACCATATCATCGATGCCGATGCGCCTTCGGCGGCGCGCGTGGTGTGGAAGCATTACGGTGGACACGATGCCTTCCCGAAGGGCTGGGACGAAATGATGGAAGCGGTGGACAAGGGCGACTCCGCACAATACAACCAGGAGGAAGTCCTGCACCCGAAAGACTGGGAACTGCTGAATTTCCTGATGGATGCGCGCACCGGTCTGGGGCGCTTCCGCGAGTTCCGCATTTCCAACTATAACCTGATGATGGATTTGATCGACTACTGCAAGGACCACAATATAAAGGAAATCCTCAAGTTGCCCGACGTCAGCGAACGCGTCGATCTGTATTTCGAGCAGGAACAAAAATTCAAGGATCAAATCCAGCGCTGCGCCACGGTGCACGATAATCTGGTGGTTCTGGATCTGCGCGAGGAAGAAGTGATCTATGCCGGTAACCGCTTCGTCATCTACGCGCTCTATCCGCAGTGCAATATTTCCATCCACGTGATGTGGGGCCTGAAAAAGCAGAACACTGTATTTGCTACCGGAAAATCTATCTTCGACCGCGCTTCCAAAACCAATGTGGGTGAGTTGATGCTCAAGTATAACGGCGGTGGTCACGAGGCCGCGGGTACCTGTCAGGTGGAGAATGAGCAGGCGCAACAATCGCTGGCCGAAATCGTCAAGCAAATCAACGCCGACGGTTAACCCTGCTCAATCACCGGGTTTGCGCAGGAAATAAAGCGCGACCAGGCTGAGTAGTGCGAATCCGATCAAAGGACCATAAACCAGCGGATCGAATAGCAGTCCGGACGATGTCGGGTCCAGCGCTGCGTTTATCACGCGCGCGTACAAATAAGATTTAATGAATACACCGAGCAAGGCTGTGAGCGCAAACTGGCCAAGCTGCAGGCGCAGAATGCCGGCGCTGTAATTCACCAGCGCATGCGGGAATCCGGGAAACAGGCGTATCGCCAGCAGGGTAAAAAATCCACCCTGTCGGCGCAGCAATTGATAGCTCGGTGATGCCTCGATGCGATGAATCCACTCCCCCGCCAGACGGCGCGACAGCGCGTAGGCACCCAGCCCGCCAAGACAGGCGCCGGCGCTGAGTATCAGGGCCGCAAGCAGCGGCGGATAAAGCGGCGCCACAACCCACAGAAACAACGAACCGGCCAGCGCGAAACTGAACAGGATCGCCGGTATCAGAATCAGCAGCAATAGCATCCACCAGCGTTGTGCATGGGCATGGCTCAATTCGAGTAATTCAGCGGTGTCGATGAGGCCGGATAATTCCAGGATCAAACCGATTAGCAACAACAGGCAGAGCAGTAGCGGACCGGCGAGGAAGCCCTGCTTCATTGTTCGGGCGCGGGAATTTGCGCGCGCTCAAAGGCGCAGGCCAGTACCGGTTTATCGCGTCCCCTGAGTTCGACTTCCATGGCACTATCGGGCGCATAGGCTATGCCTTCTTTTTCCAGGGTTTCAGTCGAGATCAGCAAATCGCAGCCGAGCGTGCTGGTTTGTCCTTCCAGCCGCGCGGCGACATTGATGTGATCGCCTACCGCGGTGAGCAGCGGCGTTTTCGGCGGACCCATGGTGCCGACTATGGCGTCGCCGCCGTGTATGCCTATGCCCATTTGCACGCTTTCACCAAACTCTTCCAGCAACTGCTGGTTGAGCCTGTCGATGCGACTGAACATTTCCCTGGCACCGTTCAGCGCGTCGCGACAGGCGCGCGGTTTGCGCTCAGCATCCAGGCCATAGAGGGCCAACAGGCCGTCACCGGCAAACTGGGCGTAATGTCCGTGAGTGTCGTGCAATGCTTCGGATAACTCGGTGAAAAAGCGGTTGAGAATGTAAACCACGTCGTAAGCGAGTACGCGTTCTCCGAGGCCTGTAGAGCCGCGCATATCGACGAACATCGCGATCACGTATTCTTCGTGTCCCTGTACGCCTCCGCTATGCATTTTGTCGAGAGCCTGTCCGGCAAGTACCAGCGGGGTAATCGACAGATCCGCGCTGGGGTAGAGCTGGCATGCCAGACGAATGTCCGCGGCGGCAGCGATGCGCGCCAGCGCATGGGCCTCCAGGTCATTCGCAGGCGGCAGTTTGTCGAGCCCCTTGCCGACGCGTACGCGGCAGGTGGTACAACGCGCCCGCCCACCGCAAACCGAGGCATGCGGGATGTTCGCGTTGCGCAGTGCTTCCAGCAGCGACAGACCATGCAGCGAGCGGGTGCTGGCGCCGCTGGAGCTGGTCACCTGGTAACTGCTGCGGAGATGTTGTTTCCACAGGCGTAGTTGGCGCGCGACCAGTACTGCCAGCAGGAGCAGGCCGAGCACCAGCAGGATTTTATTCTCCAGCCCGGCAAGCAGGCGCAGATCGGCGCTATCCATGGCTCTTGCTGCGGCGAATATTTCGTCCAGTCGCTGGCTGTCGTTCTGCCAGGTCGAGGCCTGTTGCAACATGTTGAATATGCCGGCATAGGCCAGCACCGGAATCAGCAGCACCAACGCATAGGCCAGCGGTATCAGCCTCGGGTAACCGGGCTTGACGCGTAACCAGAAGTGCAGGCCTACGGCCATGTGCAGCCACACCACCAGGATCAGTAATACCAGCTTGGCGAGTACCATCGGTTTTTGCAGCAGGGTCGTGACCACATAAAAATAATTGGGATCGATATTGCCGAGTAAGTCATAGCCTCGGTTACCAATCGCGTGACCCAGAAGCAAGGGCAGTATCGACAGCCCCAGCAAGAGTTGCATCCATTGCCAGGCGGGCATGCGCAGGCTGGAGCGGCGATAAATCGAGATCAGCGCGTTGCCCAGGTGATACAGCAGAGAAGCGTAAAGTAATACCAGCCCCGGCAGACTTTGAAAAAATGCGCCCACCGACAGGCGATAACTCTCGGCAACCTCAATCGAGACTATGCCGAAGGCGTGGTTGATCAAATGCTGAATGACGTAAGCGGCGAGGATCAGGCCGCTGCCAAGGCGTAGTTGGGATTCGATGCGCTTCATGGTCGGCATATTAGCCGATAATGCCGTGGCGTCTATACGCGCGACGGCGAAATCAATCAGGTGAACTTGCGGAAGAAGCGGGTGCGGTCAAACATGTCTTCCAGTTCTTCCATGCGCTTGCGCGTATCCGGCCAGGTGAGTTCCTGTATCGCGGCGATGAAGGTCTCGACCAGGAGCAGCAACTCCACGGTGGAATCCCAGGCCGATGGCACCGCGATTTTTGCGCTGAACACCTGGCAGGCAAATTGACTCACCGGCGAACGCCACTGATCGGTGAACAGAATAATGCGGGCCCCCTTTTCGTGGGCCAGTTCAGCCAGCTTGAGCGTGCTGTTTTCGTAACGGCGTATATCGAAAATGACGATCACGTCCTGTTGCCTGATATCGAGAAAATAGTGCGGCCATGAATTGGAAATCGGCTGGATGTGAGTGACGCCCTTGCGTATTACCTGCATGTGCAGAAACAGGTAATCGGCCAGCGCGCGGGTAATGCGTCC
>CAXBMV010000431.1:0-3592 GCA_963976575.1 uncultured Gammaproteobacteria bacterium
TAACCTCAAAACTGTGAGCCAGCCAGGGCTCGATTTATTCTTCAGATGCCTGCCAGTATACAGGCGAACTATTATTATTTGGCCGCGTAATAATCCAGGTACCATTCGGCGAAACTGCGCAGACCATCCTCGATAGATATTCTAGCCGAATATCCGCAATCTGCCTCTAGCGATTCTATGTCGGCCCAGGTGTGTTCTACATCGCCCGGCTGCGCCGGCAACATTTCCCGCGTGGTGGTTTTGCCCAGCGCCTGCTCCAGCAATTCGATATAGCGTATCAGTTCCACCGGCTGGCCGCGTCCTATATTGTAAATACGCCAGGGGGCAAGACTGCTTTGCGGGTCAGGCTGCATCCCCGACCACTCCGGATTGCCCTGCGCCGGCCGATCCAGGCAGCGTAATACCCCGGCCACTATGTCATCGATATAGGTGAAATCGCGACTATGCCTGCCGTGGTTGAACAGCTTGATCGGCTCTCCCCGGGTAATCGCATCGGCAAATAATATCGGCGACATATCGGGTCTGCCCCAGGGGCCATAGACGGTGAAAAAGCGCAGGCCGGTGGTCGGCAGCTGGAATAAGTGGCTATAGCTGTGCGCCATCAATTCGTTGGATTTCTTCGTCGCCGCGTAGAGCGAGATCGGATGATCGACATTGTCGGCGGTGCTAAACGGCATCTTCTGGTTGGCGCCGTAAACCGAACTGGAAGAAGCGTATACCAGGTGCTCTACGCTGTGCTGGCGACAGCATTCCAGCAGATTGGCAAAACCAACCAGGTTACTGCTCACGTAGGCCGCAGGGTTTTCCATCGAATAGCGTACCCCTGCCTGCGCGGCCATATTGACCACGCGCTCGAAGTCCTGCTGATTGAATAAATCGGTGAGCGCGGCGTTGTCGGACAGGTCCAAGCTGACGAAACTGAAATTGTCATAGGCCTGCAGTCGCTCAAGGCGCGCCTGCTTCAGGGCCGGGTCGTAGTACTCGTTTAAATTATCGATACCGACAACGCGATCACCGCGCTGACAAAGCTGCTCTGCGATTGCACAACCGATAAAACCGGCAGCGCCGGTAACTAGAATTTTCATGGTCTGACCTACCCCGACTAGGGGTTAGCGGTTATCTTGCCAGAGCTTGAGTTCGGCTGAACAGGCGCTTCACCGGCCCCAGTCGCTGTAGCAACAGGAATGCGGCGATGATGGCATAAATACCGGGTTCTAGGTAGTCGGCCTTGGTCAGCCAGAGGTAATGCAGTATGCCGAGCAGCAGCGTTGGGTACACCAGTTGATGCAGGCTGCGCCAGCGCCGTCCGAGACGCCTGATCATTGCCTGATTGGAAGTGATGGCCAACGGGATCATCAGCAGCAATGCTGTGAAACCAAAGGTAATATAGGGTCGCTCAACGATATCGTCGAACATCGCCAGCAGATCCAGCGAATGGTCGGCGACGAACCAGATGGCGAAATGACAAACCCCGTAGAAGAAGGCATAGAGTCCGAGCATGCGCCGAAAACGCAACCACACCGACTGCCCACTCCAGTTGCGCAGCGGCGTCATCGTCAAGGTGATCAACAAGAAACGCAGCGTCCACTCGCCGGTGGTGAAGGTCAGGGTTTCCACCGGATTGGCACCGAGTTCACCGCGGAACGCATCCGCAATCAACAGCAGAAACGGCAGCAGGCAAATCAGGAACAAAACCGGTTTGGCATAGACCGATTTCAAGGCAACCAGCAATTTCATGCTAGAAATTTTTGACCAGGTCGAGGCCATCGTAGAGACTGGCGACTTCTTCGGCATAGCCGTTAAACATCAGCGTGTCTCGCTTGAAAATTTCCCCGATGCGGCGTTCCTTGCGCTGCGACCAGCGTCGGTGATTCACCTGCGGATTGACGTTGGAATAAAAGCCGTATTCGCGCGGGAGCGTCATATTCCACGAAGTGGCTGGCTGTTCCTCGACAAAATCGATACGCACGATCGACTTGATACTCTTGAAACCGTATTTCCACGGCACCACCAAACGCACCGGCGCACCGTTCTGGTTGGGCATGGTCTTGCCATACATGCCCACGCCGAGCAGGGTTAAAGGATGCATCGCCTCGGCGATGGTCAATCCCTCGCGGTAAGGCCAGTTCAGCACCGAACGCTGCTGCCCGGGCATGCGCACCGGATCCAGCAGGGTTTGAAAGGATACGTATTTTGCCTTCGAGGTGGGTTGCAGACTTTTCAGAGTTGAGGCCAATGGGATACCCAGCCAGGGAATCACCATCGACCAGGCTTCGACACAGCGCAGGCGGTAAATGCGCTCTTCTACCGGGAAAGGCTTGACGAGGTCTTCGAGCGAATAACTGCCCGGTTTTTCACAGGCACCGCCGACCTCGATCTTCCAGTCATCGGTGGTGAAACGCTTCGAGTTTTTCTTCGGATCTTCCTTGCCAGTGCCAAACTCGTAAAAATTGTTGTAACTGGTGACGTCTTCCTCGCTATTGATTTCCTCGTCCAGGGTGATCACGTTCTTCTGATAATCATCGATCTTCAACGAGGCATAGGCACTGGCCCAGGGACTAAGCAGCAGCGCGCTACCTAGCGCTCCGCCCTTCATGAAATCGCGGCGTTTCTGGTAAATAGATTCTGGCGTCACCTGCGACTCTGGAATTTCCCAGTTTTTCCTGATTTTGATCATTTTTACCCCTGTATAAGGTTTCACCCATTGGGTTTCTAGACCTGCAACCTTGAAACTAGTTCAGTTTCGACGGGGCAATTCAGATATCAGGGAGTTCTTCTAGGGTGAGGATTCGCTAGCCCAGCCAGCAGCGCGCATTACGGAAGATGCGCATCCACGGGCCATATTCGCCCCACTCTGGCGCTGACCAGGAATTCTGTATGCGACGAAAAATGCGTTCCGGGTGCGGCATCAGGATGGTGAAGCGACCATCGCTGTTGCAAAAGCCATTCAGACCCAGGGCCGAGCCATTCGGGTTCTGCGGATAAACTTCGCTGGGTTTGCCCTCGGCATCGACATAAGGCCAACTGCTTCTGCAGCAATGCTTCGCTACTGCTACCGCGCGGCTCGGTGCGGCCTTCGCCGTGGGCGACCACTACGGGTAACATCGATCCCTGCATGCCATCGAGAAACAGCGAATTCGATTGCAGCACTTCGGCCATGACGAAACGCGCTTCGAATTGTTCCGACTGGTTACGCACGAAATGCGGCCAGTCAGCGGCGCCGGGAATCATCTGGCTGAGATTTGACATCATCTGGCAACCGTTACAAATGCCCAGACCAAAGCTGTCGGCGCGCTCGAAGAAGGCGGAAAACTCGTCAAAGGCGCGCGCATTATAAAGTATCGACTTGGACCAGCCCTCGCCGGCACCGAGCACGTCGCCGTAGGAAAATCCACCGCAGGCAGCTATGCCATGAAAATCGGCGAGGCTCACCCTGGCGGAGAGTATATCGCTCATGTGTACATCAAAGGCGCTAAAGCCTGCCCGTTCGAAGGCCGCGGCCATTTCTACCTGGCCGTTGACGCCCTCTTCGCGCAGTATCGCGATGCGTGGCCTGGCCCCGCCTGCCAGCGGCGCGCTGACATCCTCATTC
>CAXBMV010000432.1:0-3590 GCA_963976575.1 uncultured Gammaproteobacteria bacterium
CGCGCGGCAGGAGACTTCGATTGCAGCCGGGGACCGCGCTACGCCAGCGCCGACCTGCTGCTGCAGGCCGCGATCGATGGTCAGGGCATTGCGCTGGTGCCCGGGTTTCTTGCGAGCACAGATATCCGCGAGGGTCGCCTGCTGCAAGCCCTTCCCGACCATGCACAGAACGACACCGCATTGTGGCTGGTGATGCCCGAGGCGAATCGTCACCAGGCCAGCGTGCTGGCTTTTCAACTCTGGCTGCAACAGCAGTTCGACACTATCGAATAAGGCTTTGGTATTTCATCTACCTGCCCCTTGGATTACACTGCCGCATGCGCTTCAGGTTTTACGGAAACAGTTAGCCAATGACCTCACTATTCCCACCCTTCCCGCGGGACCTGCCCGAGGGATACCAGCAACTGCCTGACGAAACCCGTTACGACCCCGAGTTACACCTGGCTCTCGAATTTCCACAGCGCGTCTGGAGCCTCGAAGAATTCGGCTATACGCCTGCACAGATAGAAAAATGCGCTTCGCCGGTAGCGGTAACCTCGCCGTTTCGACTGCTATCTGATGAAGGTCTGGCCGCGCTATACCAGGTAGCGACGCGGCTGAAGTCGGTATGCAGCAACATTTCCGGCAACCGCACACCGCGCCACCTTGCCGGCGGCGTCTACCGTTCGCAATTTCTGCGTGATCTCTGCGCCTGCCCGGTGATACTCGCACATATGTCGCGCATCGCCGGCACCGAACTGGCGGCGCACAGCATGCCTTCGCAACAGGTTTATATTAACTACGCCCCGGAAGACGTGAGCAAGGCGGTCGATGCCTGGCATTTCGATGGTATCGGTTTTGATTACGTGATCATGATGAGTGACCCCTCGGCCATGCAGGGCGGTAATTTCGAATACTTCCAGGGGACCCGCGACGAAGTGGCAGCGATGTTCGACCTCGATGTCAGCCAGGTACGCAGCGGCATTACCGAAGAGCTGCCCGCGGAACGCGTCATCAAACCCGAATTCCCGGCGGCTGGCTATGCCATATTCCAACAGGGCAATATGATCGTGCACCGCGCCGCGAGGCTGTTGCAGCCGGCGGACCGCATCACCATAGTGCCGGGCATGGTGTCGAGCAATACCCGTGTACCCGATCCAACCGCCAGGCGCGATATAGCCTCATACGGCGAACCCGGCATAGCCGCCGAACTGGCTCGCCATAGCGCATGGCAGGCGCAGGCGCGGCTTGCAGACCTGATCAACAATCTGCCGATGAATGAAAACAAGGATTTAATCGCCGCAGCCCTGCAAGGCGCGCTCGCCGAGTTCAACGACACCGTAGAACAGATACGCAAGTCCTGAGCAATTAGCATCAAGCCAATAGCCATCCCCAACCCGGAGCAAAACAGCTTTTGAAATCGATTATCGAACAACGAGTCAGTCAATTATTGAATGGTAAGCTGCGCCAGGCTTTGCGCGGCCGCAAGGTCGGACTGGAAAAGGAAAGCCTGCGCGTCGGCAGCAACGGTCTGATTTCACAGACCCGCCATCCGCGCGGTCTCGGCTCGGCGCTAACCCACCCGAGTATCACCACCGACTACTCCGAAGCGCTGATCGAACTGGTAACACCACCCTTCGAGCACTTCGACGAAACCCTGAAATTTCTCGACGATACCCACCGCTATGTCTACAGCCAGCTCGAAGATGAAATTCTCTGGTCAACCAGCATGCCCTGCGTGGTCGACGGCGATGAGAGTATCCGTATCGCCGAGTACGGCAGCTCCAACGCGGCGAAAATGAAAACCGCCTATCGCCGCGGACTGGGGCATCGCTATGGCCGCAAGATGCAGGCCATCGCCGGGGTTCATTACAATTACTCTTACCCGGAACAATTCTGGCTGCAATACCAGCAGATTCTCGGTGACAAGCAGGATTACCAGACATTCGTGTCAGAGTCCTATATCGGCATGGTGCGCAACCTGCAACGTTTCGGCTGGCTGGTGCCTTATTTATTCGGCGTGTCGCCGGCAATCTGCGGTTCGTTTCTGAACGGTTCACCGACAACGCTGAAGAAACTGTTCAAACACAGTTACTACGGACCCCAGGCTACCTCGCTGCGCGTCGGCGATATCGGCTATCAGAACAGCAAGGAAGGTGAGGCAGGCATCAAGGTGGATTACAACAGTCTGCAGGGGTACGTCGACTCCTTGAGCCACGCCATTTCCACACCCTGCGCCGAGCACCAGCAAATACCGCTTTGCGCCGACGGCGAGTGGCAGCAGCTCAACCAGAATATCCTGCAGATCGAAAACGAGTATTATTCCAGCGTGCGTCCCAAGCAGATATTGCAGGGTGAAGAAAAGCCAAGCCTGGCGCTGGCCAGACGCGGCGTCGCCTATATCGAACTGCGCTCGCTGGACGTGAATCCCTACGAACCGCTGGGCATCAACGACGAGCAAATGCGCTTTCTTGAATCCTTTTTGCTGTTCAGTCTGCTGCTGCCCAGCGATCCCTACCTCGGCGACGAGCTGGCCGAGATCAAACACAATATCAACCTGGTCGCCGAATGCGGTCGTGACCCACAGCTGCAACTCAGAAAAGGCGGCAAGGATATTCTGCTGCGCGACTGGGCAAACGAGATTTTCGACTTGATGAATCTGGGCTGCGATCTACTCGACAGCGGCAACGCTACCCCGGTTTACTGCTCCTCCCTGCAACAGCAACGCGCCAAGATTGCCGACTCAGACCTGACGCCCTCGGCGCGCCTGCTCGCAGAAATGCAGGAAAACAAGGAAGAGTTTTACGACTTTTCCATGCGCATGTCGCAGCAGCACCAACAGTGGTTCGCCAGTCGTCCGCTGCCGGCTGAACAAATGGCCGCCTACGAAGCCGAAGCGCGACGCTCACACGAACGTCAACAGGAAATCGAAGCATCGGATAAACTCCCCTTCGAGACCTTCATGCAGGAATACTTTGCGCAAAGCTGACGCGGTGGAAATCATTGCACAAAGCGGCAGCATCGGAGCCGAAATTCGCGGTTTCGATCTATCGAAAAAACTCAGCGATGACGGCTTCGCGCAAATCAACCAGGCCTTCCTCGACTACCAGGTCCTGTTCTTCCGCGAGCAGCGCCTCGACCATCAGCAATACTGTGATTTCGCCAGCCGCTTCGGGCCTTTGCAGGAATATATTTTTGCCGAGGGGATAGAGGGTTTTCCCTACATCACCGAGATCGTCAAGAGTGAAAACGAAAGCGAGGGTTTCGGCAGCTTCTGGCATTCCGATTCGACTTACAATGATCGACCTCCCAAGGCGACACTGCTCTATGCCAGGCAGCTACCGCCGCGCGGTGGAGACACCTTGTTTTCCGACATGTACGCCGCCCGCGCGAGTCTCTCAGAGGGGATGCTGCAAAGCCTGCAATCGCTGAAGGTGGTGAATTCTGCCAGCGTGCTGCCGCGCGACGAAGACATTCACCAGCAGGTGAAGAGTCGAAATAGCCAGCTCAAGCACCGACAGGCGATACACCCGCTAATCCGTAGCCACGATGAAACCGGGAAGCAGGCGATATACGTCAACGGGGCTCACAGTCTGAGTATCGACGGTATG
>CAXBMV010000433.1:0-3588 GCA_963976575.1 uncultured Gammaproteobacteria bacterium
AATTGCTGCTATCAGTGCTATGGCACCCAGTCCCAGGCCTATGCCCTGGGCGAGGCCGGTATAGGTCCAGCCAGCGAGTACGTCGCCACCGCGATAGACGACGATATCTATGACAGGCTTGGTCTTGAAGCGGCTCTCGCGGGTTACCGCGGTAAACAGCATTTCCCGTGCGGGACGGGTAATCGCGTAGTTGCCCGCACGCCGAATAATCTGTAGCGCAATCAAGAGCGTGATCGCGGGGGTTAGCGCTACGGCGATCCAGCCTATGACCATCAGCAGCGGTACCAGGGCCAGCGTCAGCGCCATCCCGAACCGGGTTGCCAGTCTGCCGGTGACAAACAGCGCGGTAAAAATAGCCAGCGAGTTGACGATCAGGTCCATCAGGCCCCAGTAGTAGGCTCGCGTTTCGCGGTCGTATTCGACCATGATATTTTTCAGCTCGAAATAAACGAAGCTGCTCATCATCGTATAGAGCAACAGGAACAGCGCTATAGCCAGCAGGAATCGGTTGCCGAATAACTCGACGAAACCATTGAAGAAATCTCCACCAATTTGCCTCGCCTGTAGAGGCTCGCTGGTGAATCGCTCTGTTTCGTTCTGCTGAAGCTTGAGTTTTTCCAGGGCATGAATAATCGGCAGCAGGAAAAGTAGCAACAAGGCGGCGATCAGTAGCAGGTTATAAACCCCGACGCGGCTGCTGAATATGACCGGTATGGTCGGGCCCAGCAGCGCGCCTATGCTGGCACCGGCTCCGATGATGCCGAACAGGCGCTTGCCCTGGGCGCGGCTGTAAAGATCGGCCATGAAGCTCCAGAACACGGAGACGTGAAACAATGCGAAGAAGCTGACCCAGACGTAAAAACTTTTATCGATGAGCTGGCGGTCGTCGAACACTATAGTGGCGAGATAAAATAATAAAAACGAGCCGGCAAAGAAGAGGTATACGGCCGGCACCAGTCTTTTCAGATCGATGCGTGCCACGGCGATTCCGTAGAGCAGCACTGCACCAGCGCTGATAAAAAAATTCAGCGTCCACAGCCAGCTCAGTTCGGCATCGCTCCAGTCACTGGACATGGCATCGCGTACCGGGCGTAGTATGTAGTAGGCGGCCATCAGCGTGAAAACAAACAGGAATGACAACAGCACCGCGTAAATTTCGCGGGCTTCCACCTGTAGCGTCTGTTTCACCAGTTTTTCAAGTCTGTTGCGCATATCCCTGCCAGCAGAAAGAACGGAGCCATTATAAGGGAAACCCCCAGACGCCAAAATATTTCTTCGACGTGAAAGTTTAGTGAAAGTTCAGCACACAGGCTTGCGGTTGATCCGGCCCTGTGCGGGGATTATCATCGCCCTGTGCCGAAGCGACTTCACGGTCGCGCACAGCGGAGAAGAATATGAACGATAAAAATCCCCCACATGCCAGCGGTAGCGAAAGCGTAGAACGGGTCATAGAGCCGGATATGAAGGACCTGGGCGGGTTCAGCGTCAAGCGCGTTCTGCCCGCGGCAGGGCGCCGCATGGGGGGACCGTTTATATTTTTCGATCACTTCGGTCCGGCCGAATTTCCACCCGGCGAAGGCATGCAGGTGCGGCCGCATCCGCACATAGGACTTTCCACAGTGAGTTATCTGTTCGAGGGCGAAATCATGCACCGTGACAGCCTCGGTTACCTGCAGCCAATCCAGTCGGGCGCGGTCAACCTGATGACCGCCGGCAGTGGCATAGTCCATTCCGAACGCGCCGGCGATGATTTGCACAGCCATTCACGGCTTCACGGCATACAGTCGTGGATGGCTCTGCCATTGGAGCAGGAAGAAATCGAGCCATCCTTCCAGCACTACCCTGCCAGCGAGCTGGTCAGCGTTGATGTCGACGGGGTGACGGTGCGCGTCATCATGGGCGAAGCCTTCGGCGCAGTTTCGCCGGTAACCTGTTATTGCCCGACGCTGTATCTCGAATGCCTGATGCCGCTGGATTCCGAGCTGAGCCTGCCGGATAACTACGACGAGCTGGCGATTTATCTGGTCGAAGGGGAAGTTGCTATAGATGATCAGTTCATCGAGCCGGGTTTAATGGCGGTGGCCGCAAGCGGCAAGACCCTGCAACTGCGCGCCACGCGTGAAAGCAGGGTGATGGTCATAGGCGGTGCCACGCTGGGTGAGCGTCACATCTGGTGGAACTTCGTCTCCAGTTCGAAGGCGCGTATCGAGCAGGCCAAGGAAGACTGGCGCGAAAACCGCTTTGCCGCGGTACCCGGAGAAACCGAGTTTATTCCGCTGCCTTAAGCGAGTTTGATAGCAGCGTTAATGTGCGGTAATTACAGTAATCTTTAAATTTTCTACTATTATGTTATTGTGCCGTCGGAATTTTCTCGCGGTTACGTTGTCTGTATACGGGTAATGATAAAAACGATCCTCATCTTCAAGCTTTTGATCCTGCTGGCGCTGCAGCCGGTTGGCGCGGCCTATATGGCCAGCGCTAGCCTGTCCGGGCAGATAGATAGCGATAGCCATCAGGGCATGATGATGGATTGTGAGCAAATGGATTCGTCCAGCTGCAGTGATATGGATACCTGCCTCATACTCGGACATAGCAGTTGCGATAGCCACAATGCCGGGATTGTTCCTGATTTCAAGGCCCATAGCGGTATCGCCTTAAACCCCTTGCATGCCACTGTTATGCAAGACTATCCGCAGCCTCAGACAGAAACCCCACAACGCCCCCCTCGAAACACCTGATAAGTTTTTTCCTGCCTGCAGTTATGCGGGCCTGTATTAATTTGTTTGGAGTTTGAAATGTTCAACAATAAATTTAGAAATACTGCGTCTGAAATAATGACGCAGCCCGGGTCGGCATTGCTACGCCCGGACCTTGGACGCCGGCGTTTTGTCCAGGGAATCGCTGGTGGCGGTGCGCTGCTGGCCGCTGGCATGGGTATGACATATCCGGCCCGGGCGGCAGAGATGCAGCCCGCGGTACTGCGCGGGAATAAATTCTCGCTTTCTTTCGACCCGCTCAAGGTCAACTATACCGGCAGGAACCGTATCGCCACGGCGATCAATGGCAGCGTACCGGCGCCGACATTGCGCTGGAAGCAGGGCGAAAAGGTGACTCTGGATGTGACCAATAATCTCGCCACCGATAGTTCGATTCACTGGCATGGCATGATCCTGCCGAGTGCAATGGATGGCGTGCCCGGCATTAGCGATAATTTTGGCGGCATCAAACCCGGTGAAACTTTCCGCTACCAGTTCGATGTCCAGCAAAGCGGAACCTACTGGTACCACAGTCATTCGGGATTTCAGGAGCAAACCGGTGCCTATGGCGCCATAGTCATAGATCCGATCGAACCCCCGCACTACAGCTACGAACGCGAACATGTCGTGGTGCTATCCGACTGGTCGGACGAGGCACCCGAAACTATTTACGCAAAGCTGAAGAAAATGAGCCATTACTACAATACGCGCGAACGCACCGTGGGTGACCTGCTTGGCGAGATTGGTGAAAATGGCTATAGCCAGGCGATGAATTCGCGCAGCATGTGGAATGAAATGCGCATGAGTGACCGCGATATCTCTGACGTCACCG
>CAXBMV010000434.1:0-3588 GCA_963976575.1 uncultured Gammaproteobacteria bacterium
ACGAGCCATCGGCACCTTCGACACCGAGTCCACCGACGATCAGGTTGCCCTGCGCAATGGCGTAAATATTGCCATCCACCGCTTTCAACGGAGTCATCAACAAACTGCCGCCCCGCAGGCTCTTGGCATTACCCAGCGAGGATACGGTGACATCGATGTTCTGCCCGATCTTGGCAAATGCCGGCAGGCTGGCATGTATCGATACCGCGGCGATATTCTTCACCTGTGGATTCACGTTGGCCGGCAGGGAAATGCCATACTGCGCCAGCATACTTTTCAGGCTTTGCACGGTAAACGGAGTTTGCGACGTCTGGTCACCCGACCCATCGAGACCAACAACCAGTCCATAACCCACCAGCTGGTTGTCGCGCACGCCCTTGATCGAGGTAATGTCCTTGATTCTTTCTGCCCAGGCGCTGCCGAGAAAACTGCTTAAGATAATCAGGGCGATAACTTGTTTGATTTTCATGCTGGACTCCTAAAAGGGAAACATCGGGCTGTCGAAGAAGCGACTAAGCCAGCCGCGGGTATTGGCTTCGGCAACAACGCCTCCCCCACCATAGTAAATGCGCGCATTAGCGATCTTGCGCGATGTAATCGTATTGCCGGAGCTGACATCGTAGGGACGTACCAGGCCGGAGATGCGGATAAACTCCGAACCCTGATTCAGTCCGATCAGTTTCTCGCCGCGCACTACCAAATTACCGTTGGGCAGGATATCGGTGACCATAACCGCGATTTCACCGTTGAGGCTGTTGCTTTGTTCGCTATCGCCGCTACCGGCAAAATTGCGACTGTTGCTGATGTTATTGGTGAGCGCGAGGTTTCCGTTTATGGAGGGACCGCTGCTGCCGAAAATGGCGCCCACGCCTATATCGATATCATCATCCTTTGCGGTACTGGTCGCCGCCGACTTGGAGGCGTTGGTTGATTCAGACAGGGTAACGCTGAGCAGGTCGCCGATACGGAAAGCCTTGTTGTCTTCGAACAGGCGTACCGAACGACCTACCTGGAATATCGATCCATTGGTCTCAGGCTGAAACTCGATCGACTTCATGTCTACCGGCGCGTACTGCGGGTCGGGCTGTACCACCATCTGGGTAACCGCGCAGGCATTCGTCAGCCAGGCCAGCAACCCGAGTAGTATCGCTTTAGTAAGAGTGTTCATGGCTATAACCTAGGTATTGTTATTCAGGTATTGCATCATGCCGTCGGCCGTCGAAATCAGTTTCGAGTTCATTTCGTAGGCACGCTGGGTTTCGATCATGCTGACCATCTCTTCGACGATATTCACGTTCGAACCTTCCAGAGAGCCCTGACGCAATCGACCCAGACCGGTTTGTCCCGGCGTGCCGGCCTGCGCGGTACCGCTGGCGGCGGATTCGACGTAGAGGTTTTCACCGATCGGCTGCAAGCCGGTGGGGTTGATGAAATTGACGATTTGCAGCGAGCCGACTACCGCTGGTTGGGCCTGGCTCTGCAAGGATGCGCTGATAATGCCGTCTACACCTATGGTAATCGACTGCGTATCTTCGGGAACGGTAATGCCGGGCTGCAAGGTATAGCCGCTGGCGGTAACCAGTTGCCCCTGGTCGGAAATCATGAAACTACCGTCACGACTATAAGCTTCGGTACCGTCCGGCAATATGATGGGGAAAAAACCCTTGCCGTCTATGGCGATGTCCAGCGCATTGCCAGTGGTCTCGATATTACCCTGGGTATGTATCTTTTCGGTGGCAACAACGCGGGTACCAGTACCCAGCATAAGGCCTGACGGCAGGCGTGTATCCTCGGATGTCTGCCCGCCGACCTGGCGTAAGTTCTGATACAGAAGATCTTCGAATACCGCGCGCGATTGCTTGAAACCAGTGGTACTTACGTTGGCGAGGTTGTTGGATATGACCGACAGACGCGTTTGCTGTGCGTCGAGGCCGGTTTTTGCAACCCAGAGGGCTTGATTCATGGTGACTCTCCATCAAAAGGGACTTTGATAGAGATGTATGCAGTTACTGTGCCAGTTTTAAGGGTTTGGTTGGCATGACCCTGTCGTATTGCTCAAAAAATATACAACCGTCATCCCGGAAACGCCGCAGGCGTTGTCCGGGATCTCCCGACGAATGACGTGATGGCGTTTGGAGATCCCGGATAACAGCTGCGCTGTTTCCGGGACGACGCTTCGCGTCGGTTTCCGGGATGACGAATTATTTTTGTTGGTGTGTTACATGCCTTTCCTTCGATTGCATCAGAAAGGTTGCAGTTGAGCTAAATCGGTTCCAGCGGTGGTGTCAGCAGGTTGAACAGTCTGTCCATATGCTCGATCGCTTCGCGCCCGGCATCGGTCAGCTCACCGCCGTCGGCTTGCGTGATCAAACCTTTTTCGAACATGCGTTCGGCCGCGGCGACAATATCTTCGTCGGGGCTATCCGACAAATCCATGGCCAGCGGGCCGCCCATGCTGAATCGCTTCAGCAACCCCAGTTCTTCGATGATGTCAGAATCAAGACGCATGTTTAGCTCCAGTACAGGTATACGACCCTAGGGTCGCGCCAGATCTTCGCCTTCCTTTTCCGGCACTAATAGATCGCTGCGGCTTATGCCCAGCGCCAGTACCGCGGTGGTGGCGACATAAATTGACGAATAGGTACCGACTACGACGCCGATAATCAGAGACAGCGCAAACGCGTGGATTGCTTCACCGCCGAGAAAAAACAACGAAAGTAATACCAGCAAGGTGGTAAACGAGGTCATCAAGGTACGCGAAATGGTCTGGTTGATCGAAATATTAACGACCTCCAGGGTAGACTGCTTGCGAATCTTGCGGAAATTTTCACGCACACGGTCGAATACGACGATGGTATCGTTCAGCGAGTAGCCGATTACCGCCAGTATTGCGGCGAGCACGCTCAAATCAAAATCGAGGCGCAAAATTGAAAATATGCCAAGCGTGATGACGACGTCGTGTACCAGTGCGGCTACTGCGCCCAGCGCAAACCGATATTCGAATCGGATCGCAACATAAGCAAGAATCGCGAACAAGGCATACAGCACCGCAAGGCCACCGTCTTCGGTCAACTCTTCGCCGACCTGAGGGCCGACAAAGTCGACGCGGCGTATTTCGATCTTGTCGTCGCTGGCGCTATTCAGCAGGCCGATAATTTCGGAACTGAGTTCAGCCTTGTCCTTGGCCACATCCGGTACCAGTCGGATCAGAACTTCCTTGTCGCTACCGAAATGCTGCACTATGGCATCGCCGAAGCCATTGGCCGCGAGCGTCTGGCGGATTGGCTCCAGGTCAACCGACTGCTGGTAGCCCACTTCTATAATGCTGCCACCGGTAAAATCGATGCCGACATTCAGCTTTAGCGTGGCCAGGCTGACGATTGAAACCAGAATGAACAGGATAGACATGACCATGGCCGGCTTGCGCAGTGCCATGAAATCGATATTGGACAGTTTTCTACTTTTCATAATTTTGTCCCGGTTAAATAGCCAATCTGGTGACTTGCTTGCGACCGTAGATCAGGTTGATCACCGCCCGGGTGCCGAATATGGCTGTAAACATCGAGGTAACAATGCCGATCGACAGGG
>CAXBMV010000435.1:0-3579 GCA_963976575.1 uncultured Gammaproteobacteria bacterium
CTGTTCGGACCCGCCCGGGAACTGTTTCAGGAATGCTACCCGGTTGGGCTGTTATCGGATCGTCATATAATTAAAGCAGTATAGAACTGCTCACAAGAGCAAAAAAATCCAGCGGAGACTCGGTAACCGCTACAACCAAAAGAAGAGGAAAGTCGACATGCTAGTAAACCAAAAAGCCAAACGTTCGTTGATCGCCTGGATCGCGGGCCTGACCATGCTGACCCTGGGGCAGTCGGCGCAGGCCGCCACTGACCTGACTGTCTACACCGCAGTCGAAGCCGAAGATCTGGCGCGCTATGCAGCAGAGTTCAACAAGGACCATCCCGATATCAATATCCGCTGGGTTCGCGATTCTACCGGTATCGTCACTGCCAAGCTGCTTGCCGAGAAAAACAACCCGCAGGCTGACGTTATCTGGGGTCTGGCAGCAACCTCACTGCTGCTGTTAAAAAGCGAAGGCATGCTCGAACCTTACAAGCCCAAGGGCGTCGAGAAGCTCGACAAGAAATTTGTCGACAAGGGTAAAGTGCCTACCTGGGTAGGCATGGATGCCTGGGTCGCGTCAATTTGCTACAACACCGTCGAAGCTGCCAAGTACAACCTGGTTCCACCGACTTCCTGGACCGATCTGCTCAAGCCGATGTACAAGGGTCACCTGATCATGCCCAACCCGAATTCATCGGGAACCGGCTTCCTCGACGTATCCAGCTGGCTGCAGATTTTTGGCAAGGAAAAGGGCGGCTGGGAATACATGGATCGCCTGCACAAGAATATTGCGCGCTACACCCACTCGGGATCCAAGCCTTGCAAACTCGCCGCAGCCGGTGAGATTCCAATCGGTATTTCCTTTGCTTTTCGCGGTGCCAAGTCCAAGGCTGCTGGTGCACCGCTGGAAATCATCGTACCTGCCGAGGGCGTGGGCTGGGATATGGAAGCAACCGCGATTGTTGCCGGCACCAACAAGCTGAAAGCCGCGCAAACCCTGGTTGACTGGTCGATCACAAAAAAAGCCAACGAGATGTATAACACGGGTTATGCGGTTGTCGCCTACCCGGGTGTAGCAAAACCGGTTGAGCACTTTCCGCCCAACCTGCTGGAGAAAATGATCGACAATGATTTTGAATGGGCGGCGAATAACCGTAGAGCGATCCTGGCCGAGTGGCTGAGTCGCTACGATTCGAAATCCGAAGCAAAATAATCCTACAGTAGATGGCCTGGACGGCCCGACCGAACTGGTCGGGCCGTGTCCCGGATAAGCAATATCTCGGCAATCGCCGCACCCGGATCAAACTCATGCAAGCAGAGACAGGCAGCAATAATGATTCAGGCGCCTATTTACAGATAGATCGTCTGACCAAAAAATTCGGCAACTTCACCGCCCTGGACAGTGTTTCTCTGGACGTCAAGGAAGGTGAATTCGTCTGCTTCCTCGGCCCATCGGGCTGCGGTAAAACCACCTTTCTGCGCGCCATCGCCGGTCTCGACATTCAGACCTCGGGCCGTGTGCGTCAGGGCAATGTCGATATTTCCGCGCTGCCGCCATCGGAACGCGATTTTGGTATCGTGTTTCAGTCTTACGCGCTATTCCCCAACCTGACATCGGAACGCAATATCGCCTTCGGCCTGGAAAACCAGAAGCTGGAAAAATCCGTGATTAACAAACGCGTCGAGGAATTGTTAGAACTGGTTGGATTACCCGAACAGGGCAAGAAATACCCGGCGCAGCTTTCCGGCGGACAACAACAACGTATCGCACTGGCCAGGGCGCTAGCCACTTCTCCCGGCCTGCTGCTGCTCGACGAGCCCCTGTCGGCGCTGGATGCCAAGGTTCGCGGGCATCTGCGCCACGAAATGAAACTGTTGCAGCGCAGACTCGGTGTCACCACGGTCATGGTTACCCACGATCAGGAAGAAGCCCTGACCATGGCCGACCGCATCGTCGTCATGAACCAGGGGGTAATCGAGCAGGTGGGTACGCCCACGCAGATTTATCGAGAGCCCGATACCCTGTTCGTCGCCGACTTCGTCGGAGCGATGAATCAGGTGCCCGGTGTCAGTAAAAGCGGCAACCGCATCCGCATCGGTGATATCGACTTCGACTCGCACGACCACAGTATCGCCGCGGATTCGGCCATAGTCGCTGCGATCAGACCTGAGGATATAGTGCCGCACGGCAAGGGCGCCCATTCCGACGGGGGCGCTACACCATCGGCAAATCTGGTCGATGTCGATATAACCGACATGGAGTTTCTCGGGTCCTTCTGGCGTGTGTCTATCAGCAATCCTTCGTTGGGGGATGCCGAAATGGTGGCGGACATGTCGACCAACGTGGTGCGACAGATGAACATCGCCATAGGCACAAAAATTACCGTGGAATTTCCTGCGCAACGCCTCTGGGTTTTCCCCCCCGACAGTAGCGCCGCGTAATGAGCAAAGACAGCAACAGCGCGGCTTTGCCGGCACCGCTGATCAAGCCCAAAACCAGCAAGGACGACCGCACCATGGTCGGCTTCATGCTGGTCATCTGCCTTTACCTGTTAATCGCGCTGGCGTTTCCGCTCTACGCGATGCTGTCGAAGTCGTTTTCCACCTTTGCCTACGATCTGAACAATTTCGAGTTCCAGGTCAACAATGGCGAAGGCTGGAGCCAGCCGGTGAGCGCGCAGGCCCTCAACCAGCAGCACCAGAAGGTAACCGCTGAAGACCTCTCCACCAGTTCCGACGGTCGCCTGTCGGTAACCGAGTTTTTCCCCGATTTCAGTTTTCGCAGCCCGCGGCTATACAAGATCAGGCAGCTCAGCGGTGATGCCGCCTTCCTCTACGGTAGTGAACGCTTTACCGACAGCGACTGGCACGAATACGATTCCAATGAATTCCGGCGCGTGGTTCTGCGTCCCTCGGTGTCTACCGGCCTGGAAAATTACCGCGCCTATTTTTCCACGCCTTCGTTGTTCCGCTCGATAGAGAATTCGCTCTTCATCGCCAGCATCAGCACCATCATCACGGTTAGCCTGGCTTTCGGTTTTGCCTATGCGCTGACGCGCAGCACCATGCGTTTCAAGGGGATATTCAAACTGGTCGCGATGATACCTATCCTGGTGCCATCGCTACTCCCTGGCATAGGCCTGGTTTACCTGTTCGGCAACCAGGGCATCATCAAGGGCCTGTTGTTCGGGGAATCGATATACGGCCCCATAGGTATAGTCATGGGGTCGGTGTTTTTCACCTTCCCGCACGCGCTGATCATCATAGTGACCGCGCTGGCCATCTCCGACGCCAGGCTATACGAAGCGGCCATAGCATTGCGCGCCAGCCGCTGGAAAACCTTCTGGACGGTGACCATCCCGAGCGCGCGTTACGGCCTGATATCGGCCGGCTTTGTCGTCTTCAATCTGGTTATCACCGATTTTGGTCTGCCCAAGGTCATAGGCGGGCAATACAACATGCTCGCGGTCGACATCTACAAACAAGTCATAGGTCAGCAGAATTTCGAGATGGGCGCAGTGGTTTCGGTGGTGCTACTGATTCCTGCGCTACTGGCATTTTCCATCGACCGCATAGTACAGAAAAAGCAGGTGG
>CAXBMV010000436.1:0-3578 GCA_963976575.1 uncultured Gammaproteobacteria bacterium
ATACTGCAAAATATCGATCATCCAGGCTGGTTTAAGCCCGATGCCGCCGGCCCGCATCTTGTCGCTGCTGCCGGTTTGTGTAAGCATATCGGCACGCGTAGTTAAAACAAAAAACTCCATACAGCGAGGACGCCAGAATGTCAGACATTAAAACTTTTCCAGCACCGGCCGATTTTGCCGCCAGGGCAAATGTAACGGCGCAGCAGTATAGCGAAATGTACCAGCAATCGATCGATGACCCGGAAGGTTTCTGGTCGGAGCAGGCGGAAAACTATATTTCCTGGTTCAAGCCCTGGAACAATGTCTGCGACTGGAGTTTCGCGAAAGAGGATCTGCATATTAAATGGTTCGAAGGTGCAGAGCTGAATGTTTCCTATAACTGCCTCGACCGCCACCTGCAGAATCGTGGCGACCAGGTGGCCATTATCTGGGAAAGTGATAACCCGGAGAAATCACGCAAGATTACCTATAACGAACTGCACGAAGAAGTGTGCAAATTCTCCAATGTGCTCAAGGCACAGGGCGTCAAAAGAGGCGACAGGGTATCAATTTATATGCCGATGATCCCCGAGGCCGCGGTGGCCATGCTCGCCTGTACCCGCATTGGTGCCATGCATTCGGTGGTGTTCGGTGGGTTTTCCCCTGACGCGCTGCGCGATCGCATCCTCGACTCGGATTGCCAGGTAGTGATTACCGCCGACCAGTCGGTACGCGGTGGCAAACGCGTGCCCTTGAAGGCAAATGCCGACAAGGCGGTGAAGGATTGTCCGAATGTAAAAAGCGTGATCGTGGTGCAACGCGGTGGCGAGCCGGTTGAATGGAACGAAGAGCGCGACATCTGGTATCACCAGGCCATGGAAACCGCATCGCCGCAATGCGAGCCGGAAATGATGGGTGCCGAGGATCCGCTATTCATCCTCTACACCTCGGGATCTACCGGTCAGCCCAAGGGCGTTATGCACACCACTGGTGGTTACCTGCTGCAGGCGGCGATGACGCACAAGCTGGTATTCGATTACAAGGATGATGAGGTGTATTGGTGTACCGCCGATGTCGGTTGGGTAACCGGACATACCTATATAGTCTATGGGCCGCTGGCCAACGGCGCGACCACGCTGATGTTTGAAGGCATTCCGACCTACCCGGATAATTCACGCTTCTGGCAGGTATGCGATAAGCACAATGTATCGATTTTCTATACCGCCCCGACCGCAATCAGGGCCTTGATGGGCGCTGGCGACGAACCGGTGAAAAAGACATCGCGCGCATCCCTGCGCCTGCTCGGCACGGTGGGTGAGCCGATCAACCCGGAAGCCTGGATGTGGTACCACAATGTGGTTGGCGACGGGCGTTGCCCCATCGTCGATACCTGGTGGCAAACCGAAACCGGCGCGCACATGATGACGCCATTACCGGGCGCTACCACCACAAAGCCGGGCTCGGCAACTTTTCCATTTTTCGGCGTACAGCCGTTACTACTCGACGACGAGGGTAAGGAGATCGAGGGTAATCCGGCTTCCGGCAACCTCGCCATACGCGCGCCCTGGCCATCGATGATGCGCAGCATTTATGGGGATCACAAACGTTTTTACGAAACCTATTTCGCACTGTTCAAGGGGTTGTATTTTACCGGTGACGGTGCGCGCCGTGACGAGGATGGTTATTACTGGATCACCGGGCGCGTCGACGATGTGCTCAATGTTTCCGGGCACAGACTTGGCACCGCCGAAATCGAATCGGCGCTGGTGAAGCACCCGAAGGTGGCCGAGTCGGCCGTGGTGGGATACCCGCATGATATAACCGGCCAGGGAATCTATGCTTATGTGACCTTGATGGCAGGAGAGCAGGGCAACGATGAATTGAAAAAAGAACTGGTCGGCCTGGTGCGCGAAGAAATAGGTCCCATCGCCAAGGTGAATATCATCCAGTGGGCCCCGGGATTGCCGAAAACCCGTTCGGGTAAAATCATGCGCCGTATCCTGCGCAAGGTTGCCGCCAATGAACTGGATAATCTCGGCGACACCTCGACGCTTGCCGATCCGGCAGTGGTGGATAACCTGATCGATAATCGCGCCAATCGCTAAAGCCTTAAAGCCCCGCTTTGAGCGGGGCTTTTTTTGCACATAGGCGGTTATACTTCAGCCACGACAGGCTAAAGAAGAACACCGTGCCCAGATTACCCCGGCTATCGCCGCAATCCCGATTCGAAGAGTTACCAGAGCAGTTTTACAAGCGCGTCAAGCCGCAGCCATTGAATAATCCCTATCTGGTTGCATTCAGCCCGGTGATGGCCGAATTACTGGGCATGGAGGCTGACGCTTTCGAAGACCAGGAAACCATCGAAGTACTTACCGGCAATCGCTTGCTGGAAAATAGCGATCCGTTGGCCATGCTTTACGCCGGTCACCAGTTCGGCCATTTCGTACCCCAGCTGGGTGACGGGCGCGCGCTGATGCTCGGTGATCTTCGCGCGGCGGACGGCAGCGACTGGGAAATACAATTAAAGGGCGCAGGCTTGACGCCGTTTTCGCGCATGGGTGATGGCCGCGCGGTGCTGCGTTCTACCATCCGTGAATTTCTCTGTAGCGAAGCCATGGCCGCGCTCGGCATTCCGAGCACGCGCGCGCTCTGTATCACCGGCAGTGCGGACCCGGTGTATCGCGAAACCACCGAAACCGCGGCGGTTTTGACTCGCGCAGCGCCCAGCCATTTGCGTTTCGGTAACTTCGAAGTGTTTTTTTACCGCCAGCAATACGCAGAACTGAAGATCTTGGCCGATTTCATCATCCGCCATTTCTACCCTGACTCGGCAACCGCTGAGAACCCTTATCTGGACTTGCTGGGTCGAGTCGCCGAGCGCACCGCCAGCCTGATCGCCAAATGGCAGTTGGTCGGTTTCACCCACGGCGTGCTCAATTCGGACAATATGTCGATACTCGGTCTCACCATCGACTACGGGCCTTTCGGTTTTCTCGATACCTTTGAATCCGCCTTCGTTTGCAATCATACCGACGCGCAGGGTCGCTATGCCTACGACCAGCAGCCGCAGGTTGGCCTGTTTAATTTATCCTGCCTGGCGCAGGCGATGTTGCCCCTGTTCGATCAAGAGGATGGCCAGAATGCCGCCGAGATGGCGCGCGAAGTCCTGCAGGGATATCAGGGGAGCTACGAGTCATTTTATAACAAGGGCATGGCTGCAAAGCTGGGGTTGACCGATAGCCGTGAGGGCGATGACAGGCTGTTTTCGAGCTTGTTTGCAACCATGGAAGGGCAGGTGGACTTCACCAATTTCTTCCGTGGACTCTGTGATTTCGATGAGTCTGTCGATAAACCGCCATTACGCGATCAGTTTATCCAGCGCGAAAAATTCGACCTCTGGTGTATCGATTACCGCCAGCGCCTGGTCGCCGAATCATCCAATCGGGAAAAACGCAGGGCTTCGATGCTGGCCTGTAATCCGCATTACATCCTGCGCAACTACCTCGTCCACAAGGCCATAGTCTCAGCACAAAAGGGTGACTACAGCGAAGTCGTGGAGTTGCAGCGTGTGTTGCAGACGCCCTTTGTCGAACAGGCTG
>CAXBMV010000437.1:0-3578 GCA_963976575.1 uncultured Gammaproteobacteria bacterium
AGCAAGGAGTTTCGCAATATCCTGCCACAGGTAGACCTGGTTATCGAAGTCCTCGATGCGCGTCTGCCTGCTTCGAGTGAAAATCCGTTACTGGCCAGCCTGCGTCGCGATAAACCCTGTATCAAGTTACTCAACAAGGGGGATTTATCCGATCCCGAGCGACTGCAGGAGTGGCAGCGAGTGCTGGAATCCCATAATCAGGTAAAAACCCTGGTTTGTGGCGGCAAAGATAATGCCATCATGCAGCTACCGGCGCTGTGCCGCAGCATGTTGCCGGCGCGCAGTAATCGTTCGGCAATGATATACGCGATGATTGCAGGCATACCCAATGTCGGTAAATCGACGCTGATCAACAAGCTCGCCGGGCGCAAGATAGCAAAAACCGGAAACGAGGCCGCGGTAACGCGGATGCAACAGCGTATCCAGATTCCCGGAGAACTGACCCTGATCGATACACCGGGTATGCTCTGGGCGAATATCGAGAATGAAGCCAGCGGTTATCGACTGGCAGCCACCGGCGCAATACGGGAAACCGCCTTCGAATTGCAGGATGTGGGCAGCTTTGTCGCCGAATTCTTGTTGCAAAATTACCCGCAACGATTGATTCAGCGTTATGATATTGAGCCACTGCCGCGTAGCGAAATCGATTTTCTTGAGCTACTGGCGAAAAAGCGGGGCTGTATCGTTTCCGGTGGCCGTGTCGACTTTGAGAAGGTATCCCGCTTGCTGATCAACGAAATGCGCAGCGGCGAACTCGGTGGGCTCTGTTTTGAAACAGCGCAAATGTTTGCGATGGAAATGGAACAGGTAGAAGAAATCCGCGCACTAAAGGTGGCTAAAAAAGCGGCCAGGCTGGCGCAGCACAAGAAAAATAGATAGGAGGGTAATACATGATTATTCGTCGTGCACTGTCGCAGGACGCCAGCGAACTGGCGGAGTTCAATATCAGCATGGCACGCGAAACCGAGTCTATGGAACTGATACCCGAAGTGATTACCGCCGGCGTCAGGGCGATGATCAAGAATCCGCAAATGGGTTTTTATCTGGTGGTTGAGCTGGACAACAATATCCAGGCTTCGTTGATGATTACCACAGAATGGAGTGACTGGCGCAACGGTATCTTCTGGTGGATACAAAGCGTCTACGTGCGACCGCAATACCGCCGCCAGGGGCTTTATCGGGAACTCTACGCCCGGGTCAAGGAACTGGCGGAGCAGGAACCAGCGGTTTGCGGATTCCGGCTCTACGTCGCGCGCGACAATAGCAATGCGCAAAAAACCTACCAGTCATTGGGGATGCAGGAAACCGATTACAAGATCTTCGAAGAACTGCGCCAGGGACTGGAATACAAACGCTCGTGATAGATAACCAGTCGTAATCCCTGCTCCCAGGTGGGTTCCAGAGGTAAAAGGCATCATCCCGAATTGGGTTCAATTCAAATAATAGTACGTCATCCCGGAAGGCGCGTAGCGCCTGTCCGGGACCTCCAAACGAATATCGCGACATAGGTCCGGAGATCCCGGATAACGCCTGCGGCGTTTCCGGGATGACGTTGGATATATTAAAAGCAGGAATAGTTAGCGGTAGCCCCATTCCAGCAAACCCCCCATCGCTGCTTCTGGTCCTTGCTCCCGAAGTAAAAAGTTGTCGTCAGCGCTGAAATCGCGCAGCGTAGTCCGGCATACCTAAACGCCATCGCTGCTCATGGTCCTTGTTCCCGAAGTAAAAAACCCTCCGTCATCCCGGAAGTCGCGTAGCGATTGTCCGGGATCTCCAAACGAATATCGCGCTATACGTCGGGAGACCTCCTGCAACGCCTGCGGCGCTCTCGAAATGACGAGGAATCTTTAAAAAGGAACGCTTTTTCTGCAGTTACCGGCCATTCAGGTTTCACACAAAGCCCTTCTTAAACACCAGCCTGCTTGCCTCGGGCACAGGCAAAGACTATAGTTCGCCCTCCTCAACGGGGTGCTCTACAGCGCTGAGAGGCGAGACCTTCGCCAACCCGATGAACCTGATCCAGTTAATACTGGCGTAGGGATGTGAGCGAATTCCAGTGAATCTCCATCTCTCCGTTTTATCGTTTGTTAATGGAGAAACCCATGTTGTCCAATTTCCGATTCCTTGTCGCCATTCTGCTGGCGTTATCTTTTTCTGCACAAGCGGCCACACCGAAACTGGTGGTCTATACCTACGACTCCTTTACCAGTGACTGGGGCCCCGGTCCGCAGGTGAAAAAGGCGTTCGAAGCGCAATGTGCCTGCGAACTCGAACTGCTCGGGCTGGATGACGGCGTCTCGATCATGAATCGGCTCAAGCTCGAAGGCAGCCGCTCGCGCGCTGACCTGGTGCTGGGTCTGGATACCAACCTGACTGCCGAGGCAGCTGCCACCGGCCTGTTCGAGGATCACCAGCTCAAGCTGCAGCATTCCGCATTGCCCAATCCATGGACAGACAAGACTTTTCTTCCTTACGACTTCGGCTATTTTGCCTTTGTTTACAACCGTGAAATTCTGGCAAAGCCACCGGCAAGCCTGCATGAGCTGGTAGAGAATAGCGACGGGCCGACAATCCTGATCCAGGATCCGCGCACCTCTACGCCCGGTCTCGGGTTATTGCTGTGGGTAAAGAAAGTGTATGGCGATCAGGCCGCGCAGGCCTGGGCCAAATTGTCGAAGCGCGTGGTCACGGTGAGCAAGGGCTGGAGCGAGGCCTATGGCCTGTTCCTCAAGGGAGAGGCACAAATGGTCTTGAGTTACACCACCTCACCGGCCTATCACATCATCGCCGAGCAGGATCAACGCTTTGCCGCGGCAAAATTTTCCGAGGGACACTACCAGCAAATCGAGGTCGCCGGACTGGTCGCTTCCAGCCAGCAGAAGCCGTTGGCGCGTCAGTTCCTGCGTTTCATGATCAGCGACGAATTCCAGAAAATTATCCCCACCAGCAACTGGATGTATCCGGCCGCGTTAGCAGACGACCAGTTGCCGCCGGAATTCACCAGCCTGATCGATCCATCACCAGCGCTATTGTTTGACGATGCCCAGGTCGCGGCCGAGCGCAGGGCCTGGGTCGACGAATGGCTGGAAGTTATGTCGAGATGAAATGAACAAGGCCCCACGTTCGGCATACCCGGTACTGCTGATACTCGGCCTGCTGACCCTGGCCCCGTTGGCCGGTTTGTTGGGGCTTAGTCGTCTGCCGGGCTTCGAGGCAGGGGATTTGTTCATCTGGGAAAACGCCTATATCCGCAGGGTAGTTTTGTTCAGCCTGTGGCAGGCATTGCTGTCGACCCTGCTCAGCGTCATTCCGGCAATCCTGGTTGCGCGCGCCTTTGCCTACCATCCAGTATTCCCTATGCGTGGTCTGCTGTTGAAACTGTTTGCCCTGCCTCTGGTAGTACCATCGGTGGTCGCGGTTCTGGCGACGGTATCGGTATACGGTAGCGACGGCTGGCTACCGCTGGGCCGATCTCTCTACGGTTTGAATGGGATTCTGCTGGCGCATGTGTTCTTCAATATGCCACTGGCAGTCAGGTTGCTGCTTCCGCTATGGCAGGCAATCCCGCAACATCACTG
>CAXBMV010000438.1:0-3577 GCA_963976575.1 uncultured Gammaproteobacteria bacterium
GTTTGCACGATGTCAAAGGTGTTGGACTGCTATTCGGCACAGAAGCGCGTGCACTCGATAAAACCGAACTGGTGATATTTTTGCGCCCGCGCATCATCGAAAATGCCAATCTCGACACCAATCTGCAGGATTTCAAAAAGTATCTCAAACCCGAGATATTTTCCGAGTCCGCGCAATAGAGATCCCCGATGAGTTTACTCTTAGACGCTCTTAAAAAAGCAGCCGAACAAAAGGCGGAGAAAAGCCGGGAAGAGAGTCGCGAGGGAAGGCCCTCGGACGAAACCCAGCTGAATCTTCCACGGGAGGATATTTCCGAGCTCGAGCAGGCGGATGAGGCGCTGGCCAGGCGCGCGCGTCGAGCAGGGCGAGACGAAACCGAACTGGATCAATCCGAGCTGACCGAGCTGAAAACCGGTCTCGAACAAGATCAGCAGCAACGCGAACAAAGCGATGAAACCGGCCTCGATGCGTCGGCAGATGAGGATGCAGATTTAAGTGAAGTCGGGCATGTCCCGGCAGCAGGGCAGGATAAACAGGAAACCCAGCTCGAGATTGGCGAGGAGACGATTACCCAGGCGCCTTCGCTCAGCGATCAAATGCAGACCGGTGAAGACGAGACCATTATTTTTGCCGAAGAGGATGTCGCCGATTTTCTCGGAGAGCCTGCGCTGATTCGACGCGATCCCAAGCCTGGCGAAGACGAAACCGATCTCAGCCAGCTTGCCGAAGCCAGGGACGACACTCAGTTAAAATCAGCCCCACCAGACGCAGATGAAACCGGTCTCAGCAAGTTTGGCGAGGATGAAGACGAGTCAGAACTAAACGTTGCTGTGCCAGACGAAGACGAAACCGGCCTGAGCAGGTTTGGCGAGGATGAGGACGGCTCGCAATTACGCGTTGCTGCGCCTGCCGAAGACGAGACCGATCTCAGCCAGGTTATCCGCGACGATGATGATTTAAAAACAGGGCGGTCTCGCTTAGCCGACGACGGTGTCGACGATACGGACGACGAAGATCCCAGCCTGCAGCCGCAGAACGAAGACATGTCGCTATTGCTGGTGGAACGCGACGATACCGATATTTCGACGCGAACCTCGGCCACCGATCCGCGTCAACCGGGGCATCTTGCCAGCCTTGCCGCTGCGGAAGCGACTGTTACCGGTGGTATAGGCCTGGTCGAAAAGTCCGATCAGACTTCTACGGTGATGGCGGGATCGGATTCGACTGCAACCACCAACATGGCCCCTGGCCGGGGACATGACTCTACCCTGACCCGTAGTGATTCCACCTCGACGCGCACCTACGCCCCGGATAACTACGACCGCACCTTGATGAAGCTTCCCAACGAGGATGCATCAAAACTGTTTGCCGGGATGAAAGCAGAAGCTGACGTGGTGATGACGCCGGACTATGCGAAGAAAGTTTTTCAAAGCAAGTCGTCTGCGCAACGTTTGCAGCACTACAAATTTTACAGCGGCATAGCCATTGTCATTCTGCTGACCATAGGGATTCTCGGCCTGTTTGAGTACCAGTACGAATCTGACAGTATCGATACCAGCCTGCGCCCGCTGAAGCGAGACCCGATGCCCGGTGTGATAAAGCAGCAATCGAACCAGGAAAGCAGCTCATTGTTTGCCAATAATGTTACCGAGGAAGTGGATTCCAGAACACTGGAAATCATCGAAAATCTGCAAACCCAGGGCGAGGGAGTCATCGCTTCGGACGAAACCGTGCAAGACGAGAGCGGCAGCGCGGATGTCACCGCAACAGTCGAAACTCCGTCGCAGCCAGTGGCGGTTGGCAGCAGCCAGACGGCCAGCCCTAAACCCCTGGCCAGTGTCGACACGACACCAAAACAACCGGTTGCCGAGGTGGCCGTGAGTAAAGTCGCAGACAAGCCCGCATCGAATCTGCAAATCACTTCCAGTAAACGCCTGGAAGAAAAGTCCATATTGCTGCGCGAGGCCTATGCCGCCTATCAGGCCGGCAACGATGGCGTCGCGCTGGATAAGTACAACGAGGTGCTTAAACTGGATCCGGGCAATCGAAATGCGCTGCTTGCCCGCGCCGCCATAAATGTGCAAAACAATAACAGCAATGCCGCGATTAACGACTACCAGGCGCTGCTGTTGGCCAATCCCAAGGATTCGTTGGCGATGACCTCGCTGGTCAGCGTGGCCAGCCTCTCCCCCAAGGAAACCGAATCCCAGTTGAAACTGATGATCAGGGATGAGCCTGATTCCCCGTATCTGAATTTTGCGCTGGCCAATGTTTACGGTGCGCAAAACCGCTGGCAGGAAGCCCAGGGGTTGTATTTCAAAGCGCTGGAGAGAAACCCCGGCGACGCCAACTACGCTTATAATCTTGCGGTTAGCCTTGAGCATATTGCCAAGCCGCGGGTTGCGATAGCCTATTACCAGCGTGCACTGGACAATTATGAGTCGAGTCTCACCACCTTTAGCAAGGATGTGGTCAATCAGCGATTGGAGCTGCTGCGAAAACTATGAATGCAGAAAATAAACCCAGGAGGCTGGGCGAGATTCTGATCGATGAAGGTGTCATCACCGAAGATCAGTTAAACATCGCGCTTACCGAGCAAAAGAAGGTCAAGGAGCCACTGGGTAAATTGCTGGTGAACCTCGGCTTCGCCACCGAGGCGATTATGCGCTCGGCGCTGGGCGAAGCGCTGGAGCAGGATAGTGTCGATCTGTCGCGCGTGGTCCCCGACCCGGACGCGATCAAAATGATCAATTCAGATACCGCGCGCAAGCACAAGATTATCCCGCTGAACTACGATCCGATACGCAGCACGCTGGCGATTGCGATGTCGGATACCTTTAACCTGTTTACGCTGGATCGTATACGCATCCAGATTGGGCAGCACATCGAATTACTACCGGTACTGGCCGGTGAGGCGGAAATATCCAACGCCATCGACCAGTTTTACGGTTACGAGTTATCCATCGACGGCATCCTGCGGGAAATCGAAACCGGTGAAGCCGACTACACCAATTATCAGGGTGATATCGAAGAGTATAGCCAGCCGCTGGTGCGCCTGGTGGACGTCATGCTTTCTGACGCGGTTAAGCGCGGCGCCTCGGATCTTCACTTCGAGCCGGAAGAAAGCTTCCTGCGTATTCGCTATCGTATCGACGGCGTGTTGCGCCAGATTCGCAGCCTGCACAAGACTTACTGGGCGGCGATCGCGGTGCGCCTGAAAGTCATGGCCGACATGAATATTGCCGAGACCCGTGCGCCACAGGATGGACGCATTTCGCGAACCATCATCGGCCGTCAGATCGACTTCCGTGTGGCGTCGCAACCTACCATACACGGTGAAAATATCGTGCTGCGCGTACTCGACCGGGAAAAAGGCGTCATCCCGCTGGAAAAGCTGGAGTTACCGGCCGAGTCGCTGCGAACACTGAAAATCATGATGTCGCGGCCGGAAGGGATAATCCTCGTCACCGGTCCGACCGGTAGTGGTAAAACTACCACGCTGTATTCTTTGCTTAATTACCTCAGCAGCGAACAGATCAATATCATGACCCTGGAAGACCCGGTGGAGTATCCCTTC
>CAXBMV010000439.1:0-3574 GCA_963976575.1 uncultured Gammaproteobacteria bacterium
CGTCTATCCAGTCCATCAAGGCCGGGATGAAAATTTCGTCAACGCCGAGATTATTGCACAAACGCTTGAACCTGGTTACCGCTAGTTGAGAGTCTAGCAGGCTATTGAGGTTAAATTTGGACTGTTCATCGACCATGTATCCGGTCAGATAACCCCCTTCTATAGGGAGGCCCGGAAGAGCGGTAGCCCAGTCTTCGTCGAGCGTGTCAATCTGTGAATCCTTGCGGTCGTCTCTTAGAAAAATGCGCGCCCAGTCTTCGAGCCCAAAGGCGTAGAGACTGGCGCGATCCATGGACTGAATATGCGAAGTCTTGCGGATGGTGAATTTTTCGCCATGAATCATGTTCACCGCCACCGTGCTGGCGATCACCACGATCAGAACCGCGAACAACAGAGCCATGCCGCGCTGGTGTTTCGGACTAGAGCAAACCATCGGGAATCTCCAGCAGGCGTTTGATTTCGCCCATTTTGTCGAGATCGAGGCTGAGCGACAGCATGATAGGCTTGCCGGTCGCTGTACTGCTGTTTGCCACTTGAGGCCACTGCTCCACATCCTTGCCACGAGCGTCGACGAAAGTAACCCGCATCGATTTAACCCCCTTCAGCAGCACCGCTTCCAACGGCTCTTCGCCTATGCCCTGGTCGAGCGAGAACCAGTAACGACGACGCAATTCATTGTCGACCATCAGGTATTGCACGCGCTGCAGGTTACTGCGCTTGTGTCCGAGCAGATTGTGCCAGCCGCTGCGTGTAAAGGTAATGACATCGTCTTCGATGATGATATTGGACTCCACATCACCGTACTGGTTACGAATCATGCGTGGCGACACCTGCGTCCAGTCACGTTTGAAATAAACCACCGCGAATTGTAATTCCGAGAGGCGCGCATTGGCCTCGGCCACCGCCTGGCCCGAGCGCGTCATTTGCCCGAGACCGGCGAAGGCAAGCACGCCCATCAGTGCAAAAATAGCCACCGCGATGACCATTTCAAAAAGCGTGAATCCGCGTTGCCGAATATGAATACTCATAGCTGTGCGATAAACCCGGTAGCGCTGGCCTTGATACCCTCATCACCGTCGAGAAACACCTCGATATCGAGGCGGCGCAGCGACGGGTCGTCGGTCTTGCTCACGGTCATGCGCCAACGCCAACGCGCATTGGCCATCTCGACGTCACCACTAACAGAGCCAGTTGTGCCCCACTTTTGCTTCGCCCGGTGCTCGGCGATCTGGTTTTGCGCGATCCAGCCGGCGATGGTTTTTTCCTTCAGATGCGCTGCATGCATGGTCGAATTGCTCGCGCTATCGACTACCGCGCCGAGGCCGATAGCGACAATTAAAAGCGCAACCATGACTTCCAGCAAGGTGAACCCAAATTGACGGCTCCGACCTCTCCTTTCAGCCTGATCACAGTTTCCTAAAACTTCTTTCTCATCCCGGAATACACGCAGTGCATGTCCGTGATCTCCAGATGCCACATGATTACTAGATCCTGTCGGGGCGCCGCCGCGGACTGACAAACCCCTTCGAAACCCCTTCCTGGAAAACGCGAACCATTTGGAGATCCCCGCCTTCGCGGGGATGACGACTATTTTTGGTTTGGAATCAGAGGTGGGGATGTTGGTTGATGTTGGCGTACGAAACCCCAGGCATCTTCTGGTCTGCTGGTTAGGTCCATTCCCATTTAGCATCTCGTCATCCCGGAATGCGCGCAGCGCATGTCCGGGATCTCCAAAAGGACCGCTCTCACTGGATCTTGTCGTGGGCCAGAATGAAGAACAAAAACCAGAGCGCCGTTGCCAAATCATCCTAAGGGTTCCGGGCCAGTCATCAGCACACTGCCCACCATACTGCCCTGTAGCACTATGCCTGACTGGGTGTTGTCAGCGCGGATGCGCCATTCGAAGGGGGTCATTTCACCGCTGGAGAGAATCAGAATATGCGGCTTCGGCGGGTTTTTCTTTCCAATATCTATGATCAGGTCATTGATGATCAAGCGTGAATGCTGACTTTCGTTCACCTTTATTTTCTTGAAAAAAGACTGCGGCGATTCCTGCCACAGCTCGCCATTGAATTCGAGCACAAGAAAACCCTTTTCCTGAACCGAAATGGCGTAGTTGCGATTTTCGAAGACGGCTTCCTGGTTGAGCAGGTGAATGAGCTTACCCAGATCCTTGCCGAGGTTTTTCAAATCGCGGTCATTGTCCCCCAGCCCCGTAGACAGTTGCAGCATCGATATAGTGATACCGATGATCGCCACCACGACGAGCAATTCCCAGAGGGTAAAGCCGCGCTGCAGGCGTGGGTACGCGGGTCTAGGAGTCGAGGTTCCAGTTGCCGATATCGGCAGCATCATCGCTTCCTCCGACAGCCGCGTCGGCACCCATGGAATACACATCGAACTCACCGTTCGAGCCGGGTATCTGGTACTGGTAATCGTTGCCCCAGGGGTCCTTGTTGAGTTTTTTGATGTAGCCGCCGTCACGCCAGTTTTTGGCATTGTCGCCGGAAGGCTTGCTCACCAGCGCCTGCAAGCCCTGTTCGGTGCTCGGGTAGTTGAAATTATCCAGCTTGTAGAGTTCCAGCGAGGACTCGAGCACGCGTATGTCGCTCTTCGCCTTGCTGATACGCGCATCATCGACGCGTCCTGCCACTTTGGTTGGTCTGTGGTTCATTGTATACGTACGCCATGCAAGAGCAATTGCAATCGCGAGCATCAGCCCGTAGAAATGGGCATCGACGATGACCGGCGCACCGATCAGCTCAGAGCTGGTTACCTCGAAGCCGGTATATTGCTCGAGAACCACCTTGCCCACGATGGCGCCGCCCATTAATAATGCAATCAGCCGGTCGCGCGCGTATAAATCTACCGCGGCGAGAAAATACAGGCCGAATAACACGCCGGAAAAACCGACGTACCAGTGTAATTCAGGGTTCTGCAGGGTAAACAGAATGGAAATACCCAGCGCCATACTCAGGCACTGCAGCAGCCAGCGCTGTATCGACCAATTGGGTGAGGCGATGCTGACGCAGACTATCAGTCCGAGCGCATTCATCAGCAAGTGCATCCAGCCGACGTGGATCCAGTGAGCAGTGAATAAACGCCACAGTTGCAGGTCATCGACCCAGTCGCGCTCGAAACGGAAATACTCGGGGCCCATTAGTTGCAACAACAGCATGAGCAAGATGCTGCCTGCGACAAAACGCCAGTCTGATGATGAACGCAGCCTGTGCCAAAATGCCGACATACCAGTTACACCAGCTCATTCATGTCGAAAATGGGGATGAGTATGGCGACCACGATAAACAGCACCACCACACCCATGAACAGGATCATCGCCGGCTCGAACAAGGCAATGAACATCGCGGTGACGCCGCCGAATTCGTTTTCTTCGGAGCGCGCGGAACGTTCCATCATATCGCCGAGTTTGCCGCTGGCCTCACCGTTTTGCACCAGTTGCAGCACCAGCGGGCTGAAGTAGCCAGTTTTCTCCAGCGAGGTGGATATGTGCTCGCCCTCGCGAACGCGATCAGAAGCCTTCAACACCGCCTCCTTGATCAGGCGGTTATTGATC
>CAXBMV010000440.1:0-3543 GCA_963976575.1 uncultured Gammaproteobacteria bacterium
GAGGCGAATCTTTTGCCCGCTGCTCACACCGCGCGGGATATTGATTTTCAGTTTCTTCATTGGCGCGCCCGATTCCTGCGCGTACTGGATCGTCTTGGCGCCACCGTTGAAGGCTTCTTCAAGGCTGATATCGAGTTTCAATAGCTGGTCGGCACCACGCGCAGGCGGCCGATGATGCTGGCGGCCACCCTGCTGGAAATCGCCGCCGAAGATGGATTCGAAAAAATCACTGAAATCGCCACCGCTAAAGCCTCCGGCATCACCGCCATAGCCGGCTCCGGCATGCGCGCGCCGGCCGAAACCGCTTTCGTTCACTTGCTGACCATGTTTCCAGTCGCTACCGAAGCGGTCGTAAGCCTTGCGTTTGTCCGCATCCTTGAGCACTTCGTAGGCCTCGTTCACTTCCTTGAACTTGTCCTCGCTGCCAGCATTTTTGTTCACGTCCGGGTGATACTTGCGCGCAAGCTTACGATACGCCTTCTTGATATCGCTTGCTTCCGCGTTTCTGGGAACTTCGAGTATCTGGTAGTAATCCTGGTATTTCACGCTGTCTGCCGGGCTGATTAAGTGTTATTAAATAGGACTAAATAGGGTGTTTTTCAAGTGCTCGATGATTCTTAAACACGCGTTTCCAGGCCCTCGTCGCCATCTTCGAGTAAGCCCCCGGCACCGTCGACCTCATCCTCTTCTATGGCCTCGGCGCTTAACTCGAGACGCTGCAGATGTAAATCGCTGTGCATGGGTTCCAGTTCCGGCATGGATTTGCTGACCTTGCTCGACAACTGTCCAAAACGCGACACCTTGCCGTGCAAGCCCTGACGACCACTGATCGAGGCTACGGTGCTGTCGAAATGATTTGACGCTGCCTGCAGGCTGGCGCCGAGTTTCTTCAGACGCTCGGCAACCTGACAAACCTGGTTGTAGATTTCGCCGGCCTTGTCACCCAGTTCGCGCGCCTCACGGCTGCTGCGTTCCATCGACCAGAGATTGGATACCGTACTCAGTATCGGGATTAGCGTGGTATGCGAGACCAGCACTATGCCTTTTTCATAACCATAGGCAAACAAATCTTTCTCGTATTTCAGGGCTTCGATATAGGCCGGTTCTATGGGCATGAACATGAGCACGAAGCTGGGGCTGCGCATGCCGATCAGGTTGGTATAGTCCTTGCTGGCAAGATCATCGATATGGCGCTTCACCGCGTTGGCGTGCTCGTTCAGCGCACGGTTGAGCTGCTCGTCATTCTCGGCTGCGACGGCACGGTCGTAGGCTGCCAACGATACCTTGCTGTCGATGATGATGTGCTTGTCGTCGGGCAGTTTGATGAGGAAATCGGTTTGTTTGCGTTTGCCCTCGGCATCCTTCATCGCGGTTTGCTTTTCGTAGTGGGCATCTTCGATCAGGCCGCTCATCTGCAGGGTTTTTTCCAGCAGGGTCTCGCCCCAGCTACCGCGTTTTTGCGAATCGCCCTTCAGCGCATCGGTCAGGTTTTGCGCATCGCTACCGATTTTCAATCCGACCTCAAGCACCTTCTTGATCTCGCCGGCTAACTCGGTATTGCCCTTGATCGATTCTCCATGCACTTCGTTGACTCGCTTCTGGAAACCCTCAACCTGTTCGCGAAATGGCTTTAACAGGGACTCCATTGCATCCTTGTTATTCTTGTCGAAGGACTTCGCCTTGTCGTCGAGTATGCGGTTGGCAAGGTTCTCAAACTCGATCTTCAGCGCCTTGCGATTCTCTTCGAATTGCTGAAATTTTTGCGCGCCCAGTTCCTGCTGTTTGTTTAGTTCGGATTGCAGACCCTGGATACGCAACTCAGACTGGTGCAACTGCTCGCCTAATAGCTGTTCCTGTTGCTGACTCGCTTCCAGTCTGGCGATGAGTTCGCGGCGCGACAGCTGCGACTGGCGCAGGATATAGCCCAGCGTCAGCAGCAGCAAAAAGGCCAGTGCCGATACCAGCAAGATGAGATTGTCGCTCGTGATTACTTCCATCAATAAACACAGGGTTAGAATTGTGCCAGTCTAACCGAGATGTCAGCCGCTCGCGAGCATACAGTAAGTCGCAGCGGTCAGGCTGCCGGGTGCAAAGGCACTAGCCCGGCTGCCGTCTTTGAGGATGCCAGGTGATGCAGATTTTTTTCCAGCGACTGGCAAAGCCGCCATAGCTCCTCGCCCTGCCAGGCCTGCGTCTTTTGGGCATAAAGCGCCTCATTGAGCCGGTCGATTTGCTGCTGCATATCCACGCCGAGATACTCCGCCAGTTGTGGCAACCCTGCCACCAGGCGTGGTGATAGCAGCGCCTGCCCCCAGGCCAGCAGGGCCGCTCTCGCGCTGCTGGCATTATTGTCTTCGCAAGCCTGGCGCAGACGCTGACGCGCCTGCTTCAGAGAAAGTTGTTGCGCTGACTGCGACGATTCCTCCGCGACTACGCTTCGACGCGAATGCAGCCACCAGGCCAGCAGGCTTGCCCCCCAGCCGAGCGCCAGTAGCAGGCTCAACCATACCCAGAACTGGTTGGTTTCGACGGTTACCCGGGTTGGTGCCAGATCGATCGCGCCCGATTGCGGCGGTTCCACCAGCGTCGGTGCGATTGCAGCTGCGACGCGTAGCTCGCGCGCCGGCAATCTCGCGGTTTCGATGCGACCACTGCGCAGGTTCCACCACTGCAATTGAATTTCGGGGATTTGATAGATGCCGGCAGCACCCGGAATCAGTGCTATTTTTTGCTGGCGCGTGCCGACTATGCCGCTGCCGCTGCGTTGATCCTGCAGGCCCGGCTGATCGGGATACTGCTTGATACCGTCGATAGCCGGCGACCGTATCTCTGGCAATTGCGCAGCGGTAAGCCCGTCGGCCACCAGCGTCAGGGTTCGCGTCAAGGGTTCACCGGCACGCAACTGGCCGAGGTCGCCCTGCCAGTCTTCGCTCAGCTGGATATGATTCGCCGGCAACCACTCCTGCGCCTGGAATTCAGCCGGCAATGGCGCCACGTCGATAAACAGTTTCTGTGAGCGGATACGCCGGATTTCACCACCGCGTCGAAACGGGTCGAATCCGGAACGCGAGGGCAGGCGCACCTCCGCCATCACCGGCAATATGCCAAGACGACCGCTTTGCTGCGGAAACAAGGCATATTTCTGCTCCAGAACCAGGTAGGACTTATCCGCGATCCGGGTCTGATATTGCTGCACCTCTCCGAGCGGTTCGATTACCGCGTCGCCGTTTTCCAGTTCCAGATTGCCCAGCTGGTAAGCGGAAATATTTTCACTGCTGAGCAGCCGCAGACTGACTATGACCTGGCTTTGTACCAGCGCGTCGACCTTGTCTGCCTGCAATTCCAGTACCAGCTGGTCGTGCGGCAGCGACGCCATACTGGCGGGTTTCACCGAAACCTGGAAGGGTTTGCTGCGCTCACGGCCGAAGCGAATCGCCGGCACCATGTACTCGCCAACCTGTTTCGGCATCAGTTGCAGCGTGTACTTTGTACTGCGCTGATAATCACCGTTGATAATGCTGATGCTGTTGCAATAACTATTAG
>CAXBMV010000441.1:0-3535 GCA_963976575.1 uncultured Gammaproteobacteria bacterium
GCGCGAGTTCCGCAGCCTCGTCGGGCTTGATTTCAAATCCGAGGGCAGTTGCGTCGACTATGACAAAGCTGTCGCCACCGTAGGCAGTATCTACGGTCAGGGTTCCTATGCCAGCCACTTCCAGCTCAACCCCGAGTTGATCGGCAAATGAGGCGACGTTATCCACTTCGATACTTTGTGCCTTTCCACTTTCGCAATAGGCCTTCACCGAAATCAGGCCGCCAGGTGCTTCCAGCTTGAATTCGGTCAGCGGTTCCTGCATCGCCACCATGCCGCTGTCCAGTAATACGGTGGAAACACAGATGGAGTTCGACCCCGACATTGGTGGTGTGTGTTCTGGCTCCATAATGATGAATCCAAACGCGGCCTCCGAATTCTTCGCAGGCACCAGTAAATTGATATGTTTGAAAACGCCACCACGCGGTTCGTTGAGCACGAACCTACGCAAGACCTGGTCTTTGGCAATCCAGCGGGCCTGTTGCCAGAGACTGTCGCCGGGTGGTATGGCGACTCCGCCGACTATGACATTGCCTACTTCACCCTCTGCGTGGCAGGAAATCATGTGTATTAACTTGCTGGTTCTCATAGGCGTTTTAAATGGTAGTAAGTGTGAAAAACCGGGCTGGAGTTAAGCGCAGGCGCAAGGCTCGGGCAACGGATGAAACAGGAAAAAGTCAGTCGCTTCCACTTGCCGGGGGTGGCTCGCAAGATTCAAAGCGAATGAAGGGCCGGTTATTGGTATTCGAAAGACTTTGATGTCAGTAGTGAGCGATCATCGTCAAGCACGTTGACGGTCCATGATCCAGTCCAGCCGGGAATCAGCGTTTTGCTGGTCCAGACGCGCCAGCGATCACCACTGACATCGAAAGTTTTCTCGAACATAACCTTGTTGTTAAAGGTCCATTGGTGGGTAACGTTGTGCCCTGACAGATCATTCAATTCGGTAAAAAAGGAAATTGAAGTATAGGAATCACTGCTGATACTGTCGACACTGAGTACCGGCTCGCGATTATCCATACCAATAGTAAACAGGGCGCGGCTCACTTCACCGGCATAACTGATGGAGGCGGTGCCCACTAGCAGTGCGATGAGCAGGCTTTTAATTATTATCCGCATGAAGTTCTCCTTAAGTGTGTGTGGCAAGACTATATCAATAATCAGTAGTGAATGCAGTACGGCCGGCGCTGGGCCTCAAGCCTGGATTTTGCCTTAAGCGCGGTCGCGAAACTCGACCAGTAACTCGATCATCGAGCTCGAACTAAGCGACAGAGTTCGGTTCTGGCGGGTGACTATACCGAGGCGTCTTTGTACATCGAGATTGCTTAGTTTTAATCCGATCAGGCTCTGGTCGAGCATGTTTTGCGGCAGAATGCTCCAGCCCAGGTTGGCGGAAACCATGACCTTGATGGTCTCAAGGTAGTTAGTTTCCAGGATGATCTTCATTTCTTCGCGCTGGTCGCCAAAAAGATTGTTGATGATTTTTCGGGTGAAAGTGCCCATCGACGGCAAAATAGCCGCGTGTTCGAGTAACTGTGCCGGCGAGACGTCCTTTTCACGAGCCAGAGCGTGATCCCTGGCTATGACCACCACCAGTTTGTCTATCCACACCGGATCAAGGTGAAGCCGGGCATCGGCCACTTCGGGCAGGGTCACAACGGCGAGTTCGAGTTCGTTGTTGGCAATGGCGGTGCAAGCGTCTTCCGAATCCATGAAGTGCAGGTCCAGGTCTACCTGCGGGTAACGAATTTTAAACTCACGCAGTATTTCGGGCAGGCGGTGTAACCCTATGTGATGACTGGTGGCCAGGGTGAGGCTGCCGGTGGGAACCTGAAACTGGCGACTGAGCCCGGATCGATAGGATTGAAGTTCAAGCAAAATGCGCTCGGCGTGGGGTTTAAAGGCGACGCCGTTCGGCGTCATAATGCTGCGTTTGCCGATGCGATCAAATAAATTGGTGTTCAAGCCGATTTCCAGCTGACGGATGCGTTTACTGACGGCAGGCTGGGTTATATGCAGTTTTTCAGCGGCCAGTGAAAAGGATTCAGACTCCGCTACGGCAAGAAAAGCATTGATTTGCGCTAGTTGCATGACTATTCCTAATTAGAATGGTATTGATGAATATTATGAATTAGAGTTATTTTAAAAACAGGCGTAGTATTCCGCAAGTTAATTTACGGGTGTGAAAAAATGGCTGGAAAAACCTTATATGACAAGATCTGGGACTTGCACCAGGTGCGTCGTGGTGAAGACGGTACTTCATTGTTGTACATCGACCGGCACTTGCTCCATGAAGTGACCTCACCGCAAGCCTTCGAAGGCCTCGAACTGGCAAAACGCGAGCTGTGGCGCAAGCAGTCGATACTTGCGGTGCCCGATCACAATATCCCGACCATTGGGCTAGAGCAGGGCATCACCGACCCGGTGGCCAGGCTGCAGGTGGAAACGCTGGATCTGAATTGTGATAAATATGGGCTTACCGAATTCAAGATGGGTGATCATCGCCAGGGAATAGTGCATGTCATTGGCCCGGAGCAGGGCGCGACCTTGCCGGGAATGACAGTGGTCTGTGGTGATTCGCATACTTCTACGCACGGGGCTTTTGCAGCGCTGGCTTTTGGCATCGGCACTTCCGAAGTCGAACATGTCATGGCTACCCAGTGCCTGATCCAGAAAAAGTCGCGAAATATGCGGGTTACCGTCGAAGGCAGGGTTTCGGAAGGCATCACTGCCAAGGATATAGTGCTGCATATCATCGGTAAAATTGGAACCGCCGGAGGTACCGGATGCGCGATAGAGTTCGCCGGCCAGGCGATTACCGATTTGTCGATGGAAGGCCGTATGACCGTATGTAATATGACTATTGAAGGTGGTGCCCGCGCCGGTCTGATTGCCTGCGACCAGACAACTCTGGACTATGTCGAGGGCCGACCGTTTTCCCCGGCTGGCGAAGACTGGGAGAAGGCGGTTGCCTTCTGGGCCGATCTACATTCGGATGCGGATGCGCAGTTTGATCACGAAGTATTTATCGATGCGGCCAGTATTGCTCCACAGGTTACCTGGGGAACCTCGCCGGAAATGGTGTGCAGTGTACTAGCCGCAGTTCCTGATCCAGCCAGTGAGGTCGACTCGGTTAAATCCGGCGGTATGCAGCAAGCGCTGGACTACATGGGCCTGAAGGCAAATACTCCAATTGAACAGGTTTATCTGGATAAGATTTTTATCGGTTCCTGCACCAATTCACGTATCGAGGATTTGCGCGCAGCCGCCAAGGTTGCCCAGGGCAGGAAGCTGGCCAACAACATCAAGCTGGCAATGGTAGTGCCCGGGTCACGCCTGGTAAAACAGCAGGCCGAAGCCGAGGGATTACACACCATATTCCTTGACGCAGGATTTGAATGGCGCGAACCGGGTTGTTCTATGTGCCTGGCAATGAATGCGGACCGACTGGAACCCGGCGAGCGATGCGCATCTACCTCAAACCGAAATTTTGAGGGGCGCCAGGGGCAGGGCGGGCGTACCCATCTGGTATCTCCGG
>CAXBMV010000442.1:0-3533 GCA_963976575.1 uncultured Gammaproteobacteria bacterium
CGGTTATGCGGGCGGCAAGCATTAACTGCTCATCCGGCAGGCGATAAATGTCTTGTTGAAATTCGAAACGCAAGCGCGACACCCGCCTCACCAGGCTACGTACCTCGAAACTATCATTACTTCGCAGTGATCGCTTGTAGTCCAGTTCGGCTCGAATGACCACCAGGTTTACGCCAGCCAGAGTGACATCAGCAAAATTAATACCGCGGGATAGCAAGAATTCATGACGCGCATGCTCGAGGTAATTTTGGTAGACGCCGTTATTGACGACTGCCTGCATGTCGCATTCGTAATCGCGAACCTTGAGTTTAATGAGGTGGGAATAATCCATAAGGGTTTCTCTGGTGTTCGGGCCGATTGAAGCGAGTAATGACGAAAACAACCACCATAATACCAGGCAGGGTAGGGGGAATTAAAAGTAGTCGACGCAGCAGGTATTCACGCATCAATTGAATCTGCAGGATGTTTTCATTGTGTTTGAATGGTGCCAGATTAATGCAGGGAGTCAATATTGCCTTTGCCGGCATGGGTTTGTGGATATTTAGATTCCGGGCAGATATTTCAGTTATGCTATTGCCAACATAAACATTTCGACTTGTGATGAATTTTTCAGATTTCGGCAGGCATTTTTCCGGATATTCCGGTATCACCCATTTGATGGATGACTTGAACGAAGGGCTTTCCAGGGAGTCCATGGTCATGCTCGGTGGTGGAAACCCCGCGGCAATCCCCGAGGCTATCACTGTATTCGATCGCACATTGAAAAAGCTTCTCGATTCGGGTGAACTCGGTAAGGCTCTGGGTAATTATGACGCACCCCAGGGGAATGGATTGTTTATTGAAAATCTAGCCGATTTTCTACGACAGCAGTATGGCTGGAATATTAGCAGTAAAAACATAGCGCTTACCCATGGCAGCCAGAGTGCATTTTTCATCCTGTTCAATTCCTTTGCCGGCAAGACCGGGAGCGAAAGCAAAAAAGTATTGATACCCCTGGTGCCCGAATACATTGGTTATTGTGATCTTGGTATCGAAGACGACTTGATTATCAGCCAGCAAGCCAGGATCGAGTTGCAGGAAGATCGTTTCTTCAAATACCAGGTGGATTTCGATCAGTTAAAGGTAGATTCGAGCATAGGGTTGATTTGCGTTTCGCGGCCGACCAATCCCAGTGGTAACGTGCTTACCGATGGCGAATGTCGGCAACTCGATGCAATCGCAATAAAAAATAAAGTTCCACTGGTTATCGATGCAGCCTATGGCACACCCTTCCCGAGTATTATTTTCAATCAGGCGAACCCCTTCTGGAACGACAATACGATACTGTGCTTGAGCCTGTCCAAGCTGGGATTGCCGGGAGCGCGCACTGGAATCGTTATCGCCAATGAAGACGTGATTCGATATTTTTCAAATTTAACAGCAATTTCCAGTCTGGCACCGGCGGGTATAGGCGCAGCTATTGTTAATCAATTGATCAAGGACAATGCCTTGTTGCCGCTATGCCACGACGTGATCCTGCCCTTTTATCGACAGCGCGCTCAATTCGCGCTGGAATTGTTGAACAAGGCTATCGATGACCCCAGGCTGCACGTGCATAGACCCGAAGGTGCCTTATTTCTCTGGCTGTGGTTCGAGGGGTTGAGTATCGGTACCACGGAATTGTATCAGCGCATGAAACAACGTGGCTTACTGGTGGTGCCTGGGAAGTATTTCTTTCCCGGACAGACTCGTGCTTCAGAGCATGCAGAAAGCTGTATCCGCATGAATTTTGTCCAAAGCGAGGCCGATGTAAGCAGGGGGATTACCATCCTGGCCGAGGAATTGCGAGCCGCCTGGAAAAACTGAGGGTAACTACTTGGAAGTGTGCGTGAACACGCCGTCCCAGTCATCGCCGGGCGGTTCCTGACGGTAAAATGCGATCCGGTCCAGATAGACCTTGTATAAAAATCGATCGGGGTAAGAACGGTTCAAGTTGAAAAAATCCATTTCGGCCTTGTCCCAGGATTGTGCACGAAAACCCATCAAGGCTTTTTTGAAGCTGGTAATTTCTGAAGTAATTTCTTTTGCCAGATCATTTTTATGGCCGACCGGTTCGAATATGGCGACGGGCTCATTTTTGCCTTTCACTCGAACCAGGTCGAGTTCACGAAATACAAATTCGGGAATGGCGTCTTTGGTGGTTTCGCTGACGATAATGTTCACGCCGTAATTTTTGGTGAGACCCTCGAGACGTGAACCAAGATTGACCGCGTCTCCGAGTACGGTATAGGCCATGCGAAATTCCGAACCCATGTTACCTACGTTCATATCGCCAGTGTTCAAGCCTATGCCGATATTTACTTCAGGCCAGCCTCGTTCCTGAAAATCCTTTTGCATGATCTTGAGTTCATCGATCATTTCCATTGCTGCGTATAGCGCGTGTCTGGCGTGTTCCGAATCAGCCATTGGTGCACCCCAGAATGACATGATTGCATCACCCATATACTTGTCTATGGTGCCGCGGTTCTTGTGTATCACACGGGTCATTGGTGTGAGCAGTGCATTCATTAATTGGGTGAGCTGTTTTGGGTCCATCCCTTCCGAGATGGTGGTAAAACCGCGCACATCGGAGAACAGGACTGTCATTTCGCGGTTTTCCCCATCGAGTGAAAACTCTTCGGGCGATTCGCTCATTTCTTCCACCAGTTCGGGGGGGATATAATGTCCGAACAGGTTGGCCAATTGTCGCTTGCCTCGTGACTCGATAAAGAAGCCATAAGTCATATGCCACATAAACATTAACACCACCAGAAACATAGGGCTGGCCAGTGGCAGGATCAGGTTGTTATTCCAGGCGAAAAAGGTTCCCAACATGATCAGTATTGAAATGCCAACTGTTGTAGCGCCAGCCATCACTGGTGAAACCATGGGTAGTAGCATCGCCATGCTGAGGGCAATGACGATGAGCAAAACGAACTCGTAACCGATGGTCCATGCGGGTTTATGCTTGATCCGTTGGTCAAGAATGCCGGAAATGATATTGGCGTGTACCTCAACCCCGGGATAAATATTCTGAACCGGGGTAGAACGCAAATCCAGAAGGCCGGGGGCCGACGTTCCTACTAGTACAATTTTATCTTTGAGCAGAGCAGGGTTGGTTGTTCTGGTCAGTACTTCGTGTGCAGGGATATAGGGGAAACTACCCTGCAATCCACGATATGGGACGAAGACTGCGCCATTTGCGTCTACTGGAATACGGATATCTTTCAGATTTATGGTTTCAAGTGCGTAGTATTCCTTTCCGCCTTTGGCGCCCTCGGTCTCCACAGACAGTTCTATGCCAGGGGTGTCGAGATAAGCCTGGGCAGTAGCCAACGCGAGGGAAGCAAACAAGTATCCCTGGTAGGATTGCACCAGTGGGACACGCCGGAAAACGCCGTCGGAATCAACGAATGGGTTGTCAAAGTAGCCCCCGGATTTGGCTGAGGCCTGCAGTATTTCCAGGTTACCGCCGAAGCCTACAGCTTTGTTAATGGGCAAACGCTCGCTCCATT
>CAXBMV010000443.1:0-3520 GCA_963976575.1 uncultured Gammaproteobacteria bacterium
TACGAATGCTCACCTGGGTACGCCCGATCTCCATCGAAATCGTCACCGGGATATCGAGAATCACATCGAGCTTGACGTCGCCCGCCTCGCCATTTCGGCTCTCGTTCAGCTGTTTCGCGGCTACCTGTTGAAACGCCTTTCCATCTTCCTGGGGCGCCTCGCCTGCGGCCGCATTTGCATCGACCTGTTGTTCGGTTTCACTACTCATAATTAAACTCCTCGACCTTAGTCGTGACGCGCGATCGCATTTTTAATGTCCAGATTTTCCGGATCATAGATTTCAATAATGTCTTCTACCTTGATAGCGGTATTGCCCTGGTGCTCGCCGTATTGCCCGCGAATAATCGGCATATCCTCGGCCAGCACCAGTACCTGTTCGGGCATTTCTATCGGGATAATGTCACCCGCCTTGAAGTTGAGCAGATCTGATATCGGGACTTTCTTTTCCACGAACAGCGCCTGTATGTCGATCTTGGCGTGCATCAATTCCTGCTTCAGCAGGACTGCCCAGCGTTCGTCGACATCGCCGCGATCGCTTTGCACACCGGCGTCGAGAATGTCGCGGATGGGCTCCAGCATCGAATAGGGGTAAATAACCTTGATGTCACCACCGCCGCCGTCCAGCTCTATCTGAAAAGTGGACACCACGATGACCTCGGAGGGGCTGACAATATTGGCCATCTGTGGATTCACTTCGTGCATGTGGTAACCGAAATTGACCGTCATCACCGCTGACCAGGCCTTCACCAGATCGGCGAAACAAATTTTCACGACCTTCTCGATGACGCGCAGTTCGGTCTGGGTAAACTCGCGTTCACCTGCCTCGTTGGCAATGCTGCCGTTACCGCCGAAAAAATTATCCACCAGAATAAAAACCAGGTTCGGGTCGAGTACCACCAGACCGGTACCGCGCAGCGGGTTGACCTTGATCAGGCTGAGGCTGGTCGGCATCGGCAGGCTGCTAAGAAATTCTGAAAATTTGATCATCTCGATACCGTTCACCGAGATTTCCGGGGTCTTGCGCAACATGTCGAAAAAGCTCACCCGAAAATAACGCGCGAAGCGTTCATTGATCATTTCAAGCGTAGGCAGGCGACCACGGATGATATGTTCCTGGGCATTGAAATCGAAATCCCGGACTTCGCCATCCACTGCGGAAGTGGCTGCAGAGGTATCGATTTCGCCGTCGTCGACGCCGCCGAGCAATGCGTCGACTTCATCCTGGCTGAGTATGTCTTCGCTCAAGATAGTCTCCTATTGCATTACGAAAGTAGTGAAGAAAACATTGTCAACGGCTCCCGCGGAGCCATGCTCGTTGATCACCGACTGGACGGTCTCCAGCACTTCGCCCTGCAGGCGCAGCTTGCCTTCGGGGGTACGCAACTCGGCAGACTTCTGTTTGCCGAACAAGACCACGAGATTGTTTCGAATGAGCGGCTTGTGCTTGTCGATTTCTGCGGCGACGTCTTCATCAAAGGTCAGCACCTGTAGCGATACCTGCAGGAATGCGACTGTATCTTCGGGAGATAGATTGACCGTAAAGGCGGGTTTTAAATCGATGTAATTGGGATCACCCCTGACCTCTTCGACTACTTCTTCGACCTCGGCCTCAGCGTCCTTGTCATTACCGCCAAGAATCATCAGGGTTGCCCCCACGGATCCACCAACCAGCAGCAAGGCACCGACTATAATCAAAATCAGCTTCTTCTTGCCACCGCCACCTGCTGCGACCTCCGCATCCTGCTGCTCTTCTTCCGCCATCGGGCAATCCTCAATTTATCTACCGGTAGCAGGCCTGTTGCAATCCCTGTGCCAAAATAATTAAGTCTTTGTTATCAATGAGTTGTAAATGCATGCCGGTGAATTGGCAATTTTTTGACAGTGCGTTTGCCTGCTCCGAGACAAATTACCGTCAACCTGACAGCGAGTGAACAACGCTCGCCTGCGTGACACGCGCCAGCTACCGGTTGCTAGCGCTGCGCGGATGGGAAAACGGGGAACAATCGGCCAGCGGCCGATCGGGGTCAGGCAAAGGTATCAACCAACCCATTGACCGAGTAGCCAGTGTGGCCGGCTTCGATGCTACTGCTGCTTTCATCTGCCGCTTCGACATGGTCGTCAGAATCCTGAGCCTGGGCCTGTTGCGTGTCGGCGCGCTGTTGATCCTGGCCCTGCGACACTTCAACACTGACGTTTTCGTAGCCCGCTTCCTGCAGGATATCGCGCAGCCTCAGGCTGGCGGAGTCGATCAAGTCGCGCGTCTGCGCATGCTGGGTATGTATGCTGACACTGGTGGAATCATCATTCATGCGGATTTGCACCTCGAGCTTCCCCAGCGTCGGCGGGTCGAGACGGATATTGGCGACGTTCTGTTTCTGGTCGATCATCCAGCTGACGCGTTCGCCCAGTCCGTTGCCCCACTCGATGCTGTCAGTGGGGCTGGCCAGTGCCATGCTTTGCAACTGTGTCGGCATGGGGATTACCGGGCTGGCCGTACTTGCCTGGTGAACACTGGCTGCAACGGTGTGCGCGGTCACCGGGTGGCTGGAAATGCTGACTACCGGCTGACTGGTTGAGGCATTAACAACCGGCAGGATATCGCCATCCTGTGAATTAATAGTCGCTTGGCTGGCTTTAGGCGCTGGCTGAAGCAGATTATCCGCCAGCGTTCGCGGCTCGGCATCCTGCAATGGCCTGCTGACCAATGGCTCGACGACGGCCGGCTGCACAGGCTTGATCAGCGCCTGTAACTCGCTGGCCGTGGTTGGCATGGCTTTCGCCATTAAATCCTGCGCAATGCGCGGGTCAGCTTGTCCGCTCGCTTCCGCCAACAAGGATACAGGCGGGTTTGCCGTGCCGGGTTCTATGGAACGGCCTGTGGTCGGCAAAACCACGGGCTGCTCGTGCTGGCCTCTGGCAACGGCTGAAGCTTGCGCTAAAGCTACCTGAATCGGTGCTACTGCTGTGGTTGCCAGCGCCAAGGTCTCGGCCTCTGGCAGGACTGTCGGGCCAGTCTGGAGCAGGCCGGCATCGATTCGTGGCGAGACGGGAGTGCTATCCGGGGCTGGCGCGATTTCCGACATTTCACCCGTATCAATGCGGATGCTGTGCAGCGGCATAGCTACCGGCAAAGTCTTTCCGCTTACGGGAAGATCCTCGCCCTGAAGCTGCCAATGCAAAGACGGCAAGGTGGATTCCTCTAACTCTGAGTCGACCACAGGCATTAACGACTGCTGCAACAGCTGGCTGTCTTCGCCGGCATCTCCCTGGGCGTTCTCCAGCTGCATTGCGTAGACCGACCAGGCCCTGCCAGGGCTGTCGACGGCTAGCCTGGCGGTATCGGACAGATTATCAAACTGCTCTAAAAACCCTTTAAATTCAACAATATGCCCATTATGACCGGGATTGCCTTGCAAACTTCCCTGCAACAACCGGGCAAATTCCTTTCCATCGGAGTTTGGCGAGGCTGCGCCGGGTGGCAGGTCCAGAGCGGGAGAAGGGAGTTCGCTGAGCAGTATAT
>CAXBMV010000444.1:0-3491 GCA_963976575.1 uncultured Gammaproteobacteria bacterium
TTAGTGCTGGTGGCAATAAACCGGTTGTACCTGTTTCACCTTCCTGCAGGTTTGCTTTGAAGTAATATCCCATTACCAGGTTTTTACCCACCAGACTATTGGCAAATATATCATCGTGGCGAAGGCTAGGGCGGATTCGGTTGAGTGCATCGAGGTAACGCTGGTCATCCTTCAACTCTTCGCTTGCCAGCTGTTCAAACATTTCCAGTCCCGAACTTTCATCTCTTTCGGCAAACACAATATCGAAACCTACCGTATTTACCTGATAATGATCGAACAGATTGTTAACCATGGTAGCGAGCTTATCTCGCCCCCAGGGCCAGCGCCCCACTTCGGCCAAAGAGTTTTCATCTATATCGACTATGACCACGCGTTCAGGAAAGGGTACTTATAAATACCAGATGTATCGACTAAAAGAACAAGCAGAATTATGGCGCTTAGCGCCAATCGAATTATGCGCTGTAGTTGCATTGCTTGCTCCTGGGGAAGATATTATTAATATCGTTTGAGCAGCTACAGGATGCTATTTCAGGTAAAATTCCATCTTCACACCGGCCACTTCGATGATGTCGTGGCTTTTTAGCTCATGCGCATTTGATCCTATTGGCGATCCACCAACCTTGGGTACACTGTTGTTCGGACCACCGTCAACGTGAATCAAAAAGAAGCCCTGGGGTCGGCGAGTAATTGCTGCTACCTGAACACCGGGTTGGCCGATTGTGGTCAAGGCCTTGGTTAATATCAACTCTTTACCGGCGTTAGCGCCGCTGAGTAATTGTAGACAGGCCTCTTTGTTCGCCATGGGCGAAGCTGCAGTGCTGGCAGCTTCCGAGGCGATAGCTGCGGAAATCTTTTGCATCGACTTGTCGATTTCCTTGCCACCAGCTTCTTCCGGCATGCCGGCTTCTCCCGGCCGTATAATCATGGTTTGTTCAAAATCCTGCTCGACACCGGTTGAACCACTTTGGTAGGCAATCTGATATTTCCCGAGGGTAATATTGTCGCCATTTTCGAGGGCGTGTTTTTTTACCAGCTTACCGTTAACGTAGGTTCCATTAGTACTTCCAAGATCTTCAAGAAACGAATCTTCGAGAATTGTAATGACCTGTGCATGTCTTCCACTAACCGACAGATTGTCGATTTGGATGTCATTACCCGGCTTACGACCAATCGTAGTAGTTTCGTTGGTCAATTCGTACTCCATTTTTTCGCCAGTGCTTGACGTCGTGATCAGTTTTGCGACCATGTTGTTATCCAGCCTCTAGAGTTGTTTCTACTGGGTGTAATCCGTTAATCGAACCAAGCAGCAAATTTTTTAAACCAGCCTTGCCTGGTTGAGAAATCATCGTCAACCCGACACAGCATTACCGAAATATTGTCCTTTCCGCCATTCTGGTTTGCCTTTGTAATCAATTGCTTGGCAGCTTCTTCTAGATTATCACTAAATTGCTTAATAGTTAAGTACATATCTTCATCTTCGACTAAATCGGTCAGCCCATCAGAACATAGCAGATATATATCGTTTTTCAGTACTATATCTTCCTGTATGTCTGGCACTACTACAGGGTCGATCCCAAGCGCTCGGGTTACCAGATTTTTATTCATTGAATTGCGTGCTTCCTCGCGAGTATAAAAACCGCGGTCAATCAATTCCTGAAGTAACGAGTGATCCTTGGTAATTTGCTCGAGTTTGTCAGCGCGCAAGCGATAACATCTAGAATCGCCAATATGTGCCAGTGAAAAAGTATTGTTGTAAAACTGCAGTACAACAATTGTTGTACCCATACCCTTGTGCTCAGGGTTGGCTTCGGCTGTTTTATAAACAAGGTCATTTGCCGCTACTACTGCATCCTGTATGCAAATCGACTCTTTGGAAAAGCCGCTGGTTTCATCAATTTCACCGGATGTTATCGCGGGTAAATTTTGCTGAACCTCATCGATTATAGTATCTACCGTTATGCCGCTTGCGATTTCTCCGCCACGGTGGCCGCCCATGCCATCGGCAAGCACAACCAGACCCAGAGAGCTATCGTAACCGATGGCATCCTCGTTTTTTTCTCTCACCATACCTGTGTCGGTTAACCCAAGTATTTTAATCTTATCTTGCAGATTCATATCGGCTCAGGGTTAAGAGTTAAGAAAAGCTTTCAGGTCGTCAGAAAAATCTTTCCCTGATTGATAACGTTCATCGACATTTTTAGTCAGTGCCTTGTCAATGATTTTGGCCAGAGCTTCAGGGATTTCAGCGCGCATGCTGCGCACATCCGGGGCTTCCTCGTTGGTAATTTTGAACATTAAACTTGCCATCGATTCGGCCTTGAAGGGTACGGATCCACAAAGCATTTGAAACATCATGACTCCGAGGGAAAACAAGTCAGAGCGCCCATCTACCTTCTTGCCAGCGAGCTGCTCAGGAGACATATACGAAGGTGTACCTAACACCATGCCGGTTTTGGTTTTGCTCGAATCGGTGATTCGCGCGATACCGAAGTCGGTTATTTTAACCGTATCCGATTCGGGTTCGTACATAATATTTGCAGGTTTAATATCGCGATGCACCACGTTTTGTTGGTGGGCAAAATCGAGGCCCTCTGCGGATCTTTGCACAATGCTGACGACTCGCTTCATGTCTAGCAGATTGTCGGGCTTGCAATAGCGTGCCAGATCGTGTCCCTTGAGAAACTCCATGGCGATATAGGCAAGGTCATGCTCTTCACCGGCATCGTAAATAGTGACAATGCTGGGATGATTGAGTCGTCCAGCCGTCTCTGCTTCACGGAAGAAACGCTCTTTGACTTCATCGATTTCGTCTTCGTCAAATTCCTGGGCTAATGCCATGGTCTTGATCGCGACGACACGACTGATCTTTGGATCTTTACCCAGGTAGACTATACCCATCGCACCTTTGCCAAGTTCCTTTTCTATCTCGTAACGGCCAAGCATCGGTTTTTCCACTCCGCCACCGTCCAGCATCAGTGTGCCACCCGCATGCCCACTGCTACCACCCAGCATTACCGTTTCCTCCATGGCCTTAGCGCGATTCATCCTGGTTTCGATATCCCGGAACTTCTTGTCTTTCCTGGCCATATACTGGTAGACCGAGGTGGCTTTATTGAACTGGCGCTTGCGTTCGAAATCGAGAGCGAGGTTGTACATGGCCTCGAGCACCTGTTCATCAACCGGGCTGCACTTGCGAAACTTCTCGAAGGCCATATCCAGCTGCCCCTGAGATTGAAAGGCGATTCCCAACATGCGGTTACTTTCTGCCGACTCTTCGTCTGACTTCGCCTTACCACGCTCGGTGACGAGAAAACGTTTCGTGGTGATCAGCAAATGTCCCAAAGCGAGCAGTGCCGCAGGTGTCATCAGCTGTATCCACATGGCGCTGCCGGTCATTAACACGTAATGGGTCGCGATCAGGGCCATTAGCAATGCAAGCGTTACGACAGCGGCAACTCCGGCCTTCATGCGTGGCATGGCTATCATCAGGT